>JBEDKG010000029.1:0-9125 GCA_041172205.1 Actinomycetota bacterium
GGGTCGTTTGGTACCGAGTTGCGGTTCACGGTGATCTGAACGTCGTGAAGCAGGTTCTCGGCGGTCTGGCCGTCGATTACCGCATTGCGAAGGTCAACGAGTACTAGGTGAACTTCGGTGCCGCCGGTTAGAACCTGAACGCCTTCGGCCTTCATGTCGTCCTGGTTTAGGCGGTCAGCGATGATTGCTGCACCTTCGAGAGTGCGCTTCTGACGGTCTTTGAAGTCGTCTGACATTGCAGCCTTGAACGCAACAGCCTTAGCGGCGATTACGTGCATGAGTGGTCCACCCTGCTGACCTGGGAACACGGCCGAGTCAATCTTCTTGGCGTATTCCTCTTTGCAAAGGATTAGACCTGAACGTGGTCCGGCTAGAGTCTTGTGAACGGTGGTGGAAACCACGTCTGCGAATGGAACTGGGTTTGGGTGAAGACCGGCAGCAACTAGACCTGCGAAGTGAGCCATGTCGACCCAAAGCTTTGCACCAACTTCGTCGGCGATTTTACGGAATTCAGCGAAGTCTAGGTGGCGGGCGTATGCCGACCATCCAGCGATGATCACGGCTGGCTTAACTTCGTGAGCCCGTTCACGCACGATGTCCATGTCGATTAGGAAGGTCTCTGGGTTTAGGCCGTAAGCGTGAGCTTCGTACATCTTGCCCGAGAAGTTGAGGCGCATGCCGTGGGTGAGGTGGCCGCCGTGAGCAAGCTCTAGGCCGAGGATTCGGTCGCCTGGGTTGGCTAGTGCCATGAGCACTGCTGCGTTGGCGCTGGCACCTGAGTGTGGCTGAACGTTGGCGTGCTCGGCGCCGAATAGCTGCTTGGCGCGAGTGCGGGCTAGTTCTTCGGCAACGTCGACTACTTCACAACCGCCGTAGTAGCGCTTACCTGGGTAGCCTTCGGCGTACTTGTTGGTAAGCACCGAACCCTGTGCTTCTAGGACGCTTCGAGAAACGAAGTTCTCGGAGGCGATCATTTCTAGGAAGTTGCGCTGGCGGTCTAGCTCACCCTGGAGGACGGCAGCGATTTCTGGGTCGGTCTCGCTCAATGGAGCGGTAAATGAGGTTGGAAGCATGCCTCAAGTCTAACAACCACGCGGGGTTGACACGGTTTTGGCGCCTTTTGTTCGGAAAAACTAACAGTGTCAGAATTGTTCGGTATTATGAACAAGTGTACTTAAGGTCCAATTTTCGCTTTACTTTGTAAAGTTAAGTATTGACCTAGGGGAACCTAGTTAGAAACAATGAAGGATTTGCAATGCCGTTACCAGTGATCATCGGGATAGCCCTGATTACTCTCGGATTTGGCTTAGCCGTCTACATTGTGGTTGCCACAATTCGCGACCGCCAGCAAGTTCGCCCACTAAACATCGACGAAGACGAGTAACACTCGTTTAAGATTGGCTCTATGACCGAAAAGGCGAGCCACTGGGTACTGACCCTAATTTGTGAAGACCAACCAGGAATTGTTCACGCAATCTCCGGGGCTGTTGTTGCTGCCAAGGGAAACATCACCGAGTCGTCGCAGTTCTCTTCAGAGGGCTCCGGGCGCTTCTTCATGCGCCTTCAAATCGAGGCCGACACCACACGCTCAGCCTTCGAAGCCGAGCTGGCACCGATCATCGCTAAGTACTCGATGACCTGGCAGCTCGACGAAGTTGGCCGACCATTGAAGACTTTGGTTTTGGTGTCCAAGAGCGCTCACTGCCTAAACGACATCTTGTTCCGCCAGCGTTCCGGCCAGTTGCCGGTTGCCATTCCTGCCGTATTCGGAAACCACTCGGACTTGGCATCACTGGCCGAGTTCTACTCGATCCCATTCGAAACTCACGAGATTGTTTCAGCGGAAACCAAGGCCGCCTTTGAGCACATGCTGCGCGACTACATTAAGGCTGCCGGCATTGAGCTAATCGTTCTAGCCCGCTTCATGCAGATTCTCTCGCCAGAATTCGTGGCCGAGTTCGAGGGTCGTATCATCAACATTCACCACTCGTTCCTGCCAGGCTTCAAGGGCGCCAACCCTTACGGCCAGGCTCACGCTCGCGGCGTGAAGTTGATTGGTGCCACCGCGCACTTCGTGACCGCCGACCTCGACGAAGGTCCAATTATCGAGCAGAACGTTATTCGCGTGACTCACAGCCACTCGAAGACCGAACTGGTTTCGATGGGCCAAGACGTTGAGTCGAAGACTCTCACCCAGGCCATCCGCTGGTTTGCCGAGCACCGTGTGCTTCTGGACGGCGACCGCACGGTCATCTTCGAATAATTTACGCACGACGTCGTCCTCTAGGACGCTTCGCGATAACCAGTGCTAGTAGCGCAATCGCTATCGAAACCCACGATTCCGGTTTCAGTGCGTCCATGCTTGTGGCGATTGGCGATTGGGCTTTTAGTGCAGCAGCTTTGGTGGCCGTTCTAGGTTGAATTTGCGGCTGGGTCGGGTTGAGATTTCCATTCGGCGTTTGCGGGAAGGCGTGAAAACCGGTCGGCAGAATCACCGCTGCTGCCTGCGTAATTTTCGCAATCGGAGACTCAACCTCCACGCTCGGTCCAAGATTGCCGTGACTGTCGGTTACTGTCTTGGCCAATAGCGAAACCTGGAGTGTTCCGGCACCGCAGGCAGCGGTATCGATTCGGTAGACACGATTGGCGGTTACTTCAACCAGAGTGAACGTGCAGCTTTTAGCTGTGCCACTTCGAGACAGCGAGTTCACGGTGAGCCCTGTTACCAGTTCGTCGAAGCGAAGTTCAAAGCTTGGACTCAGAGCCTTGTCGGAACGCTCCAGTTCGGTGATGACCACGGTAGGTGGAACTATGTCGGCAGAGCCGGTGTTGCTCTGATCGGTGGCAGGTCCTTGGTTTCCAGCCGAGTCGGTAGCGGCTAGAGACTTCACGGTGAGCCCGCTTGTTCCAGAGCAACCTGCCACGTAAACGTGATAGCTGCTCCCCTGCCCATCGACCTTGCTGATTGAACAGCCGGTGCCAGTGAGTGTGAACGAACCTGCGGTGAGGTTGTTAACCGGTTCGCTGAAGTAAACACTGAAGTCGACCAGATCTGCTGTGGTCGCATTGGTAATTGAGGTCACTCTTGGCGCCTCGTAATCAACCAGGACGTCACCGCTGAATAGTTCGGTGGCCGGGCTTAAGTTACCTGCCAAATCGCGAATCGAATTACGCTTCACGGTGAGTTGCACATTGGCTCCGCTGATGCAGTTTTGAACGGTGATTTGGGCGGTCGTTGAGTTGCTCAGGGTCACTCCGGTAATTGCACAGCCACTCCCTGAAACCTGAAACGCGTTCACAGTTGGAAGCACCATCGGCTCCTCTGCGGTGAGAGTGAAGTTCAAAACTTGAGAATTGCTCGGCGAGATAGGAGATGCAAGCGTTAGTGCGGCCGGCAAACTATCGACAGTGACAATAGATGACGCCAGCACCTCGGCGGTCGGCCCGAAACTTGACCCAAACACCGAATATGGTCTCATCGATAGGCGCATGGTTCCGCTGGAACAGCCAGTGACCTGCACCTCGAAGTTGTATCCGTCGCCAGCCGTGCCGCTGACCGAACACCCGCTAGAGGTTCCTGCGAATGCGAAGTCCCATGGATCAACATCGGAAACGAACTGGTCGAAAGTAAGTTGGAAAGCCGCTCCTCCACTGGTTGATGTGGTTCCGCTAGTTGGGGCGAAATATGTAATTCGTGGAGCGAAGGTATAGCGAATTAGAACTTGTCCGTTTCCCGTGCGAACCCCGGCTTGATGAGACACGTTTGAAGTGAGCGCCATGGTTGCGAACGATGATCCGCCACCGCCACCAGCGCCATCGGTACCACCGGCCACGTTGTCGGAGCCACCGCCACCGCCTCCGTAGAAGCCACCGCCACCGCCTCCACCGCCAGCTACAGATCCTGAACCTCCAACTCCACCGAGTGCGAGCGAGCCGGCAGTTCCGTTTCCGGTGGTCACACCGAGACCCCCAGCTCCACCTGAGGTTTGAGTTCCTCCGCCACCACCGGTGGTTGCCGTAGCACCCTTGGTTCCAGTGGTTGCGATGGTGAGCCCGCCGGCTCCTCCGGCACCACCAATCCAACCTCCGGTGCCACCGCCACCGCCGGCCACCACAACTCGGTCGGAGAGATTGGTTGATGTGCGAAGGTCGGAGGCGCCACCACCGGCACCCTGGTCTGCGTGGCCGTAACCAGAGGTTCCACCACCGTTGAATCCTCCGGCTACCGAGTTACCCGTCAACCCTGATCCGCCAACATAGACGAACAATGACGAAGGAATTGCCGCAAAGTCGCCGGAAACCGAGCCACCCTTGCCGCCAGCACGACCACCCTGAGCGCCGAAGACATCGAAGTGCAGTGAGTTAATGCCGGCCGGCGGAGTCCAGACCGAATAGTCGCCGGTGTAATCGAAAGTCACCCAACAGGTGCCGTCGACGCAGACCGGTGTTGGGGTTGGGCTAACTGCCTGCGAAGGCAGTGAGATAGCGGTCCCAACTAAAGCGGTGAGGCCGAGAGTAGCGAAAATGAGTTTGAGCCAGCGGCTAAGTTTCTTTGAATGCATGCCGACAAATGTAGAACTCCCGCCGATTTCTCGACGGGAGTTATCCACAACTTGTCGTTGCTTACGCTAGACGAGCCTTTAGGTTGTTAGCAATCGACGACATGAATTCGTCGGTGCTCTGGTAGGCCTGGCCCTTACCAACTAGACCGGCAAGGTCCTTGGTCATGTCGCCAGCTTCAACGGTCTTCACAATGACGTCCTCAAGGGTTTCCGCAAACTTGCGAACCTCTGGGGTGCCATCGATCTCGGCGCGAGCAATAAGCGCACGGGTCCAAGCGAAGATAGAAGCGATTGGGTTGGTTGAGGTTGACTTGCCAGCCTGGTACTCGCGGTAGTGACGGGTCACGGTACCGTGAGCGGCTTCAGCCAAAGTGGTCTTGCCATCTGGGGTGGTTAGTACCGAGGTCATTAGACCGAGTGAACCAAAGCCCTGAGCCACGGTGTCCGACTGAACGTCGCCGTCGTAGTTCTTACAGGCCCAAACGTAGCCACCCTCCCACTTGAGAGCTGCAGCCACCATGTCGTCGATTAGACGGTGTTCGTAGGTGATGCCAGCAGCCTTGAAGCGGTCTGCGTATTCGGCGTCGAAGACTTCTTGGAAGGCGTCTTTGAAAGCGCCGTCGTAGGCCTTCAAGATGGTGTTCTTGGTTGAAAGGTAAACCGGGTAGTTGCGGCTTAGACCGTAGTTGAAGCTCGCACGCGCGAAGTCGCGGATCGAGTCCATGTAGTTGTACATACCCATGGCTACACCACCGTGCTCTGGGTAGTCGGCGATGGTCTGGGTAACAGCTTCGCCGCCATCGGCTGGAGTCCAGGTGATGGTTACGCGGCCGGCACCTGGCACCTTGAAGTCAGTTGCCTTGTACTGGTCACCGTGAGCGTGACGACCGATGATGATCGGCTTGGTCCAACCTGGCACCAAACGTGGAACGTTCGAGATGATGATTGGCTCGCGGAACACAACGCCGTCCAAGATGTTACGGATGGTGCCGTTTGGGCTCTTCCACATCTTCTTTAGCTTGAATTCTTCGACGCGTGCCTCATCTGGGGTGATGGTTGCACACTTCACACCGACACCGTGCTGCTTGATTGCGTGAGCAGCGTCGACAGTGACCTGGTCATCGGTAGCATCGCGGTTTTCGATTGAAAGGTCGTAGTACTCGAGGTCTACGTCAAGGAACGGCAGGATCAAATTGTCTTTGATGTTCTGCCAAATAATGCGGGTCATCTCGTCGCCGTCGAGCTCGACAACCTTGCCTACAACTTTGATTTTTGTCATGTTTCCTAGCCTAATTGTTTAGTGATAAAAGTGGCGTTCGCCGGTGAAGTACATGGTGATGCCGGCTGCCTCCGCTGCATCGATGACCTCTTGGTCTCGCATCGAACCCCCTGGCTGCACGACTGCGCGCACGCCGGCTTCGATGAGAATCTCCAACCCATCCTTGAATGGGAAGAAAGCGTCGCTCGCTGCAACCGAACCGTTTGCTCGGTGGCCGGCGCGGTCTACTGCTAGTCGGCAGCTGTCAACGCGGTTGACCTGACCCATGCCAACGCCTACCGACGAGCCGTCCTTGGCGAGCAAAATTCCGTTGGACTTCACCGCGCGGCAGGCACGCCACGCGAAGGTGAGGTCGTGAAGAGTGGCTGCATCGGCTTTTGGACCGGCCACTAGTTTCCAGTTGGAAATGTTCAGGCTCGTGAATTCGTCTGGGCTTTGAACCAAAAGTCCCCCAGAAATCTGCTTGACCTCAAAAGCTTCACGAGCGTAGTTGGCTGGAAGCTCAAGTACGCGCAGGTTTTTCTTGGCGAGCAAGATTTCAAGTGCGGCAAGTTCGAAGCCAGGTGCCACGATCACTTCGGTAAAGATGTCGCCGATCTGCTTGGCCATCGCCTCGGTAACCGGGCGGTTCGCGGCAATCACGCCACCAAACGCTGAGAGTGGGTCGCAGAGGTGTGCCTTGGCGTGGGCGTCGGCGATTGGGTCGGCTTCGTCTAGCGATCCAACCGCGATACCGCAAGGGTTGGCATGCTTGATGATTGCCACCGCTGGAGCGTTGTGGTCGTATGCCGAGCGAACCGCGGCATCGGCGTCAACGAAGTTGTTGTAGCTCATTTCCTTACCGCCGAGCTGTTTCGCCTGAGCGATACCGGAAACCGAACCTTCGCCAGTTGAGCGGTAAAGAGCGGCTGGCTGGTGGGCGTTCTCGCCGTAGCGAAGGATGTTCACTAGCTCGCCGCTGACGGTGAGTTCTGCTGGGAAGCCTGGGTTCTTACTCTCGTTGTCGTCGGTCTGACCGGCTTCTGCTTTCCACTGCGACGACAGCTCGCGAGCGAACCATTCAGCAACCGCGGCGTCGTAGCGAGCGGTGTGAGCGAAGGCATTGGCAGCCAACTGGCGACGCTGCTGAAGGGTGGTTCCACCTTCGTTTAGGGCAAGAATGATTTCGTCGTAGCGAGTTGGCTCAACCACAATTGCCACGTTGGCGTGGTTCTTGGCTGAAGCGCGAACCATCGCAGGTCCGCCGATG
The DNA here is from genome assembly GCA_041172205.1 of Actinomycetota bacterium. Lineage (GTDB taxonomy): Bacteria > Actinomycetota > Actinomycetes > Actinomycetales > Microbacteriaceae > Rhodoluna. The sequence continues at coordinate 7,091 of JBEDKG010000029.1, forward strand.
TCGATCTGGTCGACGACCGCTTCGCCCTTGGCTCCGGAAGCCACGGTCTGCATAAACGGATAAAGGTTTACCACGACAAGCTGGAACGCTTCGATGTCGAGGTCTTTCAACTGTGCTTCGTGGTCCATCAGGCGCATGTCGGCAAGTAGCCCGCCGTGAATCTTCGGGTGCAAAGTCTTTACACGGCCGTCGAGCGATTCTGGAAAACCGGTAACCTGTGAAACCTCGGTGACCGCAAAGCCGGCGTCGGCAATGGTCTTAGCGGTAGAACCGGTTGAAACCATGGCAACGCCTGCGTCGTTCAATGCCTTGGCAAGTTCAAGTAGGCCGGTCTTGTCTGAGACCGAAATAAGTGCGCGCTTGATCTCTACGCGGTCGCGGTGGCGATAGTCGTTCGGTTTGTGTTGATTGATCGCGGCCATGAAAATTCCTCGGTGTTAGTTGTCGGTGCCTAATTTGATCCGGTGCTCGGCGATGTCCTTGACCACGTTCACCAACAGTTGGCGCTCAATCACCTTGATGCGCTCGTGCAGTTCGGGTTCGGTTTCATCCGGCAAAATCGCCAACTTTGCTTGCGCAAGCTGCGGCCCGGTATCGACACCTTCGTCGACGATGTGGATGGTCACGCCAGTTTCTTTGCTACCTGCGGCCAAAGCATCTCGCACCCCGTGCGCGCCAGGGAACAGCGGCAGCAACGACGGGTGGGTATTAATAAGTTTTGGGCTGAGCGCACGAACAAAGCCGTGCGGCAAAATCTTCATGAAACCAGCGAGTACAGTGAGATCTGGGTGAAAGCGCTGAACGGTTTCGAGCAGGGTGTTAGCCCAGCGTTCGCGACTATCAAAGTTCTCTGGCGAAACTACAAAAGTTGGGATTCCGAAAAGTTCGGCGTGCTCTAACCCGCTGCAAGCCTGGTCGGCTCCGACCGCCAATATGCGGACCGGATAGAGCGGGTTATTGGTTGCGTCGAGTAGTGCGCGGAGGTTCGATCCACTTCCGGAAATGAGAACTACGACACCTAGCATTACTAAAGTTTACCTTTTCAAATGCTCTGGGATTGGGCTTGCCGCGTTCGGCTTTGCCGCATAGAACGAAGCCAGGAAGGCGATGACGCCAACCTCCAAAAATACCCAGACGAAAACCCACAGTGGATCTGCGCCAATGTTTTGCATTCGACCAGGACCAATTGCAGCGTGTGTTAGTAGCGCGAGAAGTGCCATTTCTAAGGCGGCCACGAAGCCGATTGATAGACCCATCGCGATCGATGATGCAAGTGGCGTGGCAAAGTTGTGGCGTGCTTCGGCGGCATACTTCTTGACCGCAATGGTTACGCCAAGCGCCACCAAAAGTGGCACCACCAAAACGACCATGCCTGCTGTGAAGTCTCCGGCCGGAATCGCACCAAAAACTGGGACGGTTGGCAGTGGTCCCAGCGCGGTTCCAAGTGGGCTGACGCTGGAGCCGGTACCAATTGCAAAGCCAGGGCCGACCAACCAGGAACTCACGTAGTAAGTGAAGTTTGGTAGGAACGCTAACTGCATCAGGGTGGCACTGAAACCGCCGATGATTCCACCTTGTAGCTGCTCGTAAAGCTGAATTACGTTGAGCCAGTTGTAGCCGAGCAACACCGCAAAAACGACCGACGAAATTAATTGCAACACGAAGACAAAAGCGGTGCCGGCACGAAGCGCTGGAGAGGCAACCGAACGAACCACCCAGTTCACCTTCTCGCCAAGACCTTCAATAAACTCGCGGCCGGCGATACGCTCGGAAGCCAGGGTTAGCTTCACCGCGGTGTGAGGTAGTGCCCCAAACAGTGAGCCACAAACTACTCCACCGGTGAACACGATCACCGGCACAAAGTAGGAGCCAATTGGGTCTGGGCTAAGTTCCTTGGTCGCTGAGAGCGACAGTAGCAGCGCTGAAACTCCGCCGTAAACCAATGCCGAACCAATCCAGGCTGGCCAAAGTTCGAGGGAGCCAAAAAGTCTCTTACCGCTTCTCCAACCGAGCCCGAAAATGAGCAGGGCCGCTC
>JBEDKG010000030.1:0-2617 GCA_041172205.1 Actinomycetota bacterium
AGGTGATCCTGACGGAAGCGCTTGTGACAGCTGGTGCACTCGATTAGCGGGTCTGAGAATTCACGAACGTGACCAGAGGCTTCCCACACCTTACGGGGAAGAATTACCGATGAGTCCAAGCCGACGATGTCGTCGCGGCTCTGAACCATGGTGCGCCACCACTGCTTTTTGATGTTCTCTTTGAGTTCAACACCGAGTGGTCCGTAGTCCCAGGCAGAGCGGCTACCGCCGTAAATCTCTCCTGCTTGAAAAACAAATCCACGACGCTTTGCGAGGGAAATTACCGAATCTAGGCGGTTTGGGGTGGCCACTTGAACTCCATGTTTCTATCGGTCTACTGGATGTAAACCAATGTGTGTGCGAAGTCTCAATTCTACTTTGAAGCAGGACCTTTTGGGCTGTCGATTGCTTTGCCGAACCGGCGAGAACGGTTACCAAACTCCTCGATTGCCTTCCAAAGGTGTTCCCTACGGAAATCAGGCCAAAGGGTTTCATCGAACGCGAACTCGGCGTAAGCAGACTGCCAGAGCAGGAAGTTCGAGGTCCGCTGTTCTCCAGAAGAGCGAAGAAACAGGTCAACATCAGGAAGTTCAGCCGTTTGAAGATACTTCTGCACGGTTTTCTCGGTGATACTTCCGGCGCGCAACTTGCCTGCCGCGACGTCTTCGGTGATCTGGTTCATGGCGTCGACCAATTCGATGCGCCCGCCGTAGTTCACGCACATCGTCAAAGTCAGAGTCTTGTTCTTGGCAGTGAGCTTTTCGGCGTCCTGAAGTTCCTGAATCACGCTCGCCCACAACTTCGGACGACGACCAGCCCAACGAATTCGAACTCCCCAACCGTTCAAAGTGTCTCTGCGGCGCTGTAGAACCTCGCGATTGAAACCCATGAGAAAGCGCACCTCTTCAGGTGAGCGCTTCCAGTTCTCCGTTGAGAACGCGTAGACGGTCAAGTATTTGACGCCAGCCTGAATCGCGCCCTCAACTACATCGAGAAGCGCAGCTTCCCCAGCTTTGTGACCTTCCACACGGGTAAGCCCGCGCTCGTTGGCCCAGCGGCCGTTGCCATCCATAACGATGGCCACGTGCGCCGGCACTTTGCTGAATTTAGGTACGTTCGACATGTTGTAGCGATTTTAGTCCGCGTTCTATGTGCCATTGCGAATATGCGGCAACTACGCCAGATGCGGAGGCTCTGGTTGACTCGTCGGTTTTGTCGGCAAACTCCCAATCACCAGCCAAAAGTGCGCCAAGTAACCTTGCGCTGGCTTCGTTTAGTTTGACCGCTCCCGCGATTCGGCAATCGCCGCAGACCATGCCGCCGGCTTGCAGCACAAAGTCTTGGTGCAGCCCCGGCTTGCCGCAACGAGCACAATCGGTGAAGTTTGGCGCCCAGCCGGCAACAGACAGCGCCCTGAGCAGATACGAGTCCAGAATCAGGCTTGAGTCATGATCCTTGTTTGCAAGCGCTCGCAAACCGCCGACCAAAAGTAAATACTGCTGAGGGGAGGTTTCACCACCGGCAAGTTTCTCGGCGGTTTCAACCATTACCGTAGCCGCGGTGTAGGCCGGATAGTCCTCGATGATTTGACCACCGTAGGCGTTGAGAGTTTCAACCTGGTTCACGGTGTCGAGGTTTCTACCTTCGTGCAGTTGGATGTCAACCACCATGAACGGTTCAAGCCTGGAACCAAACTTCGACGTGGTTCGTCGAACACCTTTTGCAACCGCCCGAATTAGACCGTGATACCGCGACAACATTGTGACGATGCGATCGGCCTCACCCAATTTATGGGTTCGGATAATCACTGCCTCGTCGCGGTAAACCGGCATCTTTAGCGAAGCGAACGGTTGACTGCAGAAATCAGTGCCTTGAGCGAGGCGGTTGCGATGTCGCCATCGATTCCAACACCCCAAAGAGTCTGACCGGAAACCTCAAGCTCGATGTAGGAAGCAGCCTGGGCGTCGCCACCCGCGCTCAAAGTGTGCTCAACGTAGTCGAGGAGACGAGTTTCAACACCAAGTTGTGAAAGAACATCGATGAATGCCGATATCGGACCATTTCCAGTTCCGTGCTTACTGACTTCACCAGTGCCATCGCGAAGCACAACATCAAGCTTCACGGTGCCATCCATGTCGGAGTTGGTGGCAATCTTCTTCAGCTCGAACCGACCCCACTTTTGTGAATCGTTGGCAGCCGGAAGGTATTCGTCGGTGAAAATGTCCCAGAGCTTTTCGCTCGATACTTCGCCACCCTCGGCGTCGGTCTTGTTTTGAACCACGCGAGAGAACTCAATCTGAAGCTTGCGAGGAAGGTCGAGCGAGTGATCACTCTTCAGTAGGTAGGCAACTCCACCCTTACCAGACTGTGAGTTCACGCGAATAACCGCTTCGTATGAACGTCCAACATCCTTTGGATCGATTGGAAGGTAAGGAACCGCCCAAACCAGGTCGTCCACGGAAACCCCCTTTTCGGCAGCTTCCTTACCCATGAGTTCGAACCCCTTTTTGATGGCGTCCTGGTGAGAACCCGAGAATGCGGTGTAAACCAAGTCGCCACCGTACGGAGCACGCTCCGGCACAGGCAACTGGTTGCAATACTCAACGGTTCGTTTGAT
>JBEDKG010000031.1:0-2954 GCA_041172205.1 Actinomycetota bacterium
GAGGTGCACTCTTCCTTGGTTTAGAAGAGCGCGCTGAACTTGGTCGTGATGCTGCCATGCCTCAAGGGTAATCGCGTGAGGGGACAAAATCGTGGAGGCTACTGCCCTCTGACCACTACCGGAATGATCATTGGACGACGTCGGTGCTTCTTGTTCACCCAGGTTCCAATCGTGCGTCGAATGACCTGCTGCAGCGCGTAGGTGTCGCGTACGCCGTCGCCGGCTGCTTCTGCCAACGCTTTGGAAACCGTTGGCTTTACGTCATCGAAGACGTGGTCGTCTTCGGCAAATGCACGAGCACGGATTTCTGGACCAACGATTACGCGCCCAAGTTCATCGACCACACAGAAGATTGAGATGAATCCCTCTTCGGCAAGCACTCGACGATCGGCGAGGTCTTCCTCGGTAACCTTGCCAACGGTTTTGCCGTCCACATACAAAAGCCCACACTCAACCGCGCCAACCACACTGGCAACGCCATCCTTTAGGTCGACTACCCAGCCATCCTCGGTGATCAAAACGTTGTCACTAGGAATTCCGGTCTGCTCGGCAAGCTTTCCGTTGGCAATCAGGTGACGGTATTCGCCGTGAACCGGCATAACGTTCTTCGGCTGCAGGATGTTGTAGCAGTAAAGCAGTTCACCGGCAGCGGCGTGGCCCGAAACGTGAACCTTGGCATTTCCCTTGTGAACAACGCTGGCACCAAGCTTGGTTAGACCATCGATGACTCGGTAGACGGCGTTCTCGTTACCTGGAATCAGTGACGAAGCGAGGATGACGGTGTCGCCTTCCCCGATTTGTACGTCGTGTTCGAGATTCGCCATGCGAGAAAGCACTGCCATCGGTTCACCCTGCGAACCGGTTGACATGTAGACAATCTGGTTCGGTGGAACATCGCCAGAGTGCTTGTAGTCGATTAGAGCTCCGGCAGGAACGTTGAGGTAGCCCATCTTCGCGGCAATCTCCATGTTGCGAACCATGGAACGACCAACAAAGGCCACCTTGCGACCGTTGGCGTAGGCGGCATCGATAACCTGCTGAACGCGGTGAACGTGCGACGAAAACGATGCGACGACGACCTTGCCAGGCGAGCGAGAAATTACGTTCTCGATAACCGGACCGATGTCTTTTTCAAGCGGAGTAAATCCTGGAACGTCGGCGTTGGTTGAATCCGACATAAAGAGATCTAAACCGGCTTCACCGATTCGAGCGAACGCACGAAGGTCGGTAAGGCGACCGTCCAAAGGAATTTGATCCATCTTGAAATCGCCGGTGTGAAGCACGTTGCCGGCTGGAGTCTGAATGTGCACGGCCAGAGCATCTGGGATCGAGTGGTTTACGGCAACGAACTCAAGGTTGAAGTCTGCAAGCTTCTCGTGCTGACCCTCTCGAACTACCATGCTGTACGGGGTGATCTTGTGCTCTTTGAGCTTGGCCTCAACGAAAGCTAGGGTCAGAGCCGAACCGAGCAGCGGCATGTCTTCGCGAAGTTTCAAAAGATAAGGCACACCACCGATGTGGTCTTCGTGACCGTGAGTAAGCACGATACCGACCACGTCGTGCAGACGGTCGCGGATGTAGTCGAAGTCAGGCAAAATCACGTCGATGCCAGGTTGGTGCTCTTCAGGGAAAAGCACACCGCAGTCGACGATTAGCAACTTGCCGTTGATTTCGAAGACGGTCATGTTTCGACCGATTTCGCCAATTCCACCAAGTGGAACGATGCGAAGGGTGTTCGGTTGCAGTTTGGCCGGAGCCGGGAGGGTTAGAACCAAGGGTTCCTCTTATCTGGTTGTGCCAGCCACCTTCGGCAGCGCGCCACCGGCGGCTGCATTGCGGTCTGGACGGAAGTTTTCGAATGACAGACCGGTGATGGCACCAACCTTGTCGATGTCGGCCTCGATGCGAATTGCTTCGTCATCTTCTGGGCCAACCAATGGAAGACGAACGCGTGGGCTGTTGATGACACCTAGACCGTGAAGTGCGTACTTGGTGGCAACAGTGCCTGGAACGTGGTTCATCATGGCTCGAACCAAAGGCTCAAGCGAGTTGTGAACCTTCAGCGCGTGCTGGAAGTCGTTGCGGTTGGTGGCATCGATAAGCTCGCGGTAGGCGGCGGGTGCCACGTTGGCGGTAACTCCGATGAGTCCGGTAGCACCAATCGAAAGGTGCGGCAAAACGTTAGAGTCATCGCCAGAGAAGTAAAGCAGGCCGGTCTCGTTCATTACACGCGATGCCTGCGCTAGGTCGCCCTTGGCGTCCTTCAACGCAATGATGTTTGGGTGCTTAGCCGCACGAAGAATGGTTTCGTACTGAATCGGAATGCCGGCACGTCCTGGGATGTCATAAAGGATTACCGGCAGGTCGGTCGAATCAGCAATCAAGCGGAAGTGAGTGAGCACACCCGACTGCGTTGGCTTGTTGTAGTAAGGAGTGACGATCATTACGCCGTCGGCGCCAGCCTTCTCCGAGAGCTTGTAGAGCTGCATGGCGTGAGCGGTTTCGTTCGAGCCACCGCCGGTGATGATCTTGGCGCGGCCTGCAGCAACCGATTTTCCAACTTCAACTAGCTTGATTTTCTCGGCGTCGGTAAGGGTTGAGGTTTCACCGGTGGTACCGGTCACCACGATGCCATCGGCACCATTTGAGATTACGTAGTCCATGAGCGCTTCGGTGGCAGGCCAATCGACCTCACCCTCCGAGTTCATCGGAGTGACGAGAGCAACTAGTACTTGACCGAAAAGGTCCTTGTTCTGCGCGGACATAACTTCAAGATTAGCGGTTTGAGCTACTTCCCTGCCATTGGGCATGCATTAGCCTTGCCACAGGGAGTAACAAATGCGCGAAACAATGAAGTTTTGGGGCGGTAACCTAAACGCCGGATTTACCGTGGCGCTAGTTGCACTCCCACTGGCAATCGCCTTTGGTGAAAGCAGTTCGCTCGGTGCCGCTGC
>JBEDKG010000032.1:0-2547 GCA_041172205.1 Actinomycetota bacterium
CTATCGAATAAGTAGTCACATGACCAAGGCGCTTTTCATAATCGACGTCCAAAACGACTTCTGCGAAGGCGGTTCACTCGCGGTTCAAGGCGGCGCTGCGGTTGCCGAGGGGATTACCAAGCTTCTAAAAGGAAATCCAACCGACTACGACTTCGTAATTGCGTCCCGTGATTGGCACGATGGTGGAAACGACAACGGTGGGCACTTCGCGTCGTCTGGTGAAGCACCTGATTTCGTGCACTCTTGGCCGGTTCACTGCGTCTCTGGAACTCATGGTGCCGAATATCACGCGAAGCTCGACACGTCACTAATTGATTTCCACATCATTAAGGGAATGGGTAAACCCTCGTATTCGATTTTCGAAGGTCAAACTCCTGATGGAAAGAAGTTGACCGAACTATTGTCCGAACTGAAAGTGTCGGAAATTGAGGTAGTTGGTTTGGCTACCGATTACTGCGTGTTGGCGTCTTCGCTAGATGCCAAGGCGGCCGGCTTTGACGTAACCGTTCGTCGTGAACTGATTGCTGGGGTCGCAAATGAAAGTTCCGACAGGGCGCTGGTCACCATGTCTTCTGCGGGCTGTAAAATCGGCTGATAATGACTAATCACCTAACTCCTCAGGCTGGCTCACGTTTCTGGCTGCGTCTGCTTTGGCCATTCTTACTTTGCTTTGGCATCACTGCACCAGGTGTTTACTTCAAACTGAGTGAAACCCACATCGATCCAGTGGTTGGAATGTTCGCCTTTGGTGGCGCTGTAGTCGCCGGTGCGTTCGTGTTGGGTTGGATTAGCGAAGCTGCCGAGCTAGACCTTCGCGGTGGGCTCTCAATCGCACTCCTTGCCGTGATTGCGATTTTGCCGGAGTACGTCGTCGACTTTTTCTTCGCTTTCTCAGCTGGGCAGCAATCCGCAGATGGCCAAAATCCTCCGCCGATGGCTGCCTATGCTTCGGCAAACCTAACCGGCGCTAACCGACTGCTGCTCGGTTTGGGATGGCCTGCCATGGCATTTATCGGGTATCTTGCAATGCGCAAAATGCGTGATGCAAAAACCGGACTTTCCCCTAAGTTTGGCGTGAATCTGGAAAGCGAAGCCAGGGTTGATCTGGCCTTCCTAATAGTTGCCTCGGCGATTGCCCTAATGGTTCCGCTAACCCACCAGTTCGACATCTTCACCGGAATCGTCTTGGTCTCGCTTTTCGTACTTTACCTAGTTCGTATTTCGAGTCAAGATAAAGAAGAGCCAGAGCTTGAAGGTCTGCCAGCTCTGGTGGGCGCCCTTCCAAAGTGGACCCGTCGAGCTTTCCTATTCGTCGCAGCTGTTTTGGCAGCATTCGTAATCATCGTGGTGGCCGAACCCTTTGCTCACTCGCTCATCGAAGCTGGCCACGCTCTAAAGATCAACGAATTCATCTTGGTTCAGTGGCTAGCACCTTTGGCGTCGGAGGCACCTGAATTCATCGTTGCCATAATGTTTGCTCTTCGAGGCAAGCCGGCAATTGGCTTGGCAATTCTGGTATCGAGCAAGGTGAACCAATGGACGGCATTGGCAGGCTCGCTTCCAATTGCCTATGCACTAGGTGGTGGCCAGGGTGCGCTACCGATGGATGCGGTTCAGGTCGAAGAGTTCACGCTCACCATTGCCCAGACTATTTTCGGCGTAGCCATTTTGCTAAGCCTCCGCATGGGCAAGCTCGACGTTATTGCGTTGTTCTGCCTGTTCACGGTGACCCTGGTTTTCCCGGCACCAGAAATTCGCATCTGGGTTGCCTACCTTTACTTCGCGATTGCGCTGCCACTAATGGTTTATCGATTCCGCGAGTTTCGAACCACCTTGAAAGCACCTTTCCTCAAGGGTTAAATCGTTTACCTACTGTTCACCTTTCGTTCGTAAGGTAAACAAAGTTAGTTACCTATTCTTTACACGTGGTTCCTAACGGCATCACCAAACGTTCAACACCTATACATTTTCGAGAAAAGGTAACTGTGGATCAAACAGCATTCCTCGTAGTTGTCTTGGTAGTGGCACTGGCTCTGTTCTTCGACTTCACGAACGGATTCCACGACACCGCCAACGCGATGGCTACCCCAATTGCAACCGGCGCAATGAAGCCACGCACCGCAGTGATTCTTGCTGCAGTGATGAACCTCATCGGTGCATTCATCTCAACCGCGGTGGCTAAGACCATCTCGGTCGACACCATCAACGGTGACCTCACTAAGTGGGGACCAGCAATGATTTTCGCCGGTCTGACCGGTGCCATCCTGTGGAACCTAACTACCTGGTTCTTTGGCCTTCCATCCTCGTCATCGCACGCACTTTTCGGTGGCCTAATCGGTGCCGCAATTGTTTACGGCGGATTTGACGCAGTGAACGTAACCAAGATCGTTGAGAAGGTGCTAATCCCAGCGCTCTTCGCTCCATTCATCGCGGGTGTTGCTGCTTGGCTGGCAACCAGCTTGGCTTACATCATCACTGGGCGCAGCAAGAACGTTGCGACCGGTCGTGGCAAGTTCAAGGTTGGACAGGTTTTCTCGTCCTCTCTAG
>JBEDKG010000033.1:0-3154 GCA_041172205.1 Actinomycetota bacterium
TAGCTGTGTCTACCGCATTGGTTCTTGGAACCACCGGCTGCAGCCTGACCCACGACGTAACCAGCCTTCAGGAATACGCACCAAGCGACGGCGCACAGACCGTTGTCGATGGCGTCAAAGCCCTAAACGTTATTTACCTAACCAAGCACGCTGAAACTGGTGCTGAGGTTGGCGCAGTTATCGGATCATTCGTAAACACCACTAACAAGCCGGTTCAGATTCGCCTACAGTTCACCGAAGACGCATCTGAGGCTACCGATGTTATTTCTAGCCAGAAGCGCGAATGGGTTAGCGATGTCATCGCACCAGGTGCAAAGTACGACCTTGGTTACAACGAAAACCCAGCTCTTTCAGGAATCATCCTGAAAGATGGCAGCGTTGCAAAGCCAGGCGCATTGGTTTCAATTTGGTTCGCAGTCAACGACGGCGCGGGTGTGGAACTTCGAGTTCCAGCACTTGATGGCTCGCTTGAGCAGTATGCGCCGCTAGTGGCCAACCTTGGCAACGCCGACGAACACTCGGCCGAATAGCTTTCTTACGCTTCGAACTTGTAACCAAGCCCACGCACGGTAATTAGGTGCTCAGGCCTGGCTGGGTCTGACTCAATCTTGGAACGCAGACGCTTCACGTGAACGTCCAGAGTCTTGGTGTCACCGAAATAGTCGTGACCCCAAACCCTGTCGATGATCTGTCCACGAGTCAGCACGCGGTTTACGTTTTCAAGCAATAGCTCTAGCAGTTCAAATTCCTTCAGCGGCATAGCCACCTTGGTACCGTTCACGAAAACCTGGTGACGCTCGACGTCCATTTTGACCGGCCCGCCGATAAGCACACCGTCCACTTCTTCGTTCTCGACTACAACGCTGCGGCGACTGAGCACCTTGTTGATTCGAGCCAAAAGCTTGCTCGAAGAAGCCAGCTTGGTCACGTAGTCGTCGGCTCCGATTTCAAGGCCAACCACTTCATCGGTTTCCGAGTCTTTTGCGGTCAGCATGATGATTGGCACATTCGAAGTTTGGCGAATGATCTTGCAAACTTCGTTTCCGCTGATCCCAGGAAGCATTAGGTCAAGCAAAATAAGGTCCGGAGCGGAATCAGCGAATCGGGCTAGTGCCTCATTGCCATCCACGGCGAAAATCACCTGGTGGCCCTCTTTTGGCAGCAGGCTGCCAAGGCTCAGGCGGTACGATTCTTCGTCTTCGACGACCAAGATTTTAGCCACGGTCTGCCTTTCGCTTCGATTGCTTCATTACTTTCTTAGCAACCGTAGGTAACCGCAAGGTAAACGTTGAACCAACACCAGGTTTAGAAAAAAGTTGCACATCGCCCAGGTGTGAGATTGCCGCATGCTTCACAATGCTCAAACCAAGGCCGGTGCCGCCGGTTTCACGAGACCGGGACTGGTCCACCCGGTAGAAACGTTCGAACACTCGGGCCTGTTCGTCTTTGGCAATGCCGATACCGGAGTCCTTGACCAAAATCTTGGCAACGTCGTCGTTGGCTTCAATAACCACACCAACCGTGTCGCCCTTGTTCGAATAAATTATGGCGTTTTCAACCAGGTTCTTCACCGCAACGGTAAGCATTTCACCGTCACCGTAAACCAGCACTCGGTCCTTTGACGAAGTAAAGGCAACTTCAACCGAAGACTTCTCCGAGCGCCAGCTGTTGCGATCGATGGCGTCCTTCACCACGTCGACCAGATTTACTAATTCGGTGCTGGTAATCGTAGCTGCACTCTGAATGCGAGAAAGCTGAATGATGTCTTTAACCAGTGCGCTCAAACGCTTGGCTTCCTTGCCAATGTTTTTGATCAGCTTGGCCATCACATCTGGCTGGTCGATGCTGTTCTCCATGGCCTCTGCGAGCAGACCAACGGCACCGATCGGCGTTTTTAGTTCGTGCGAAATGTTAGCCATGAAATCTTTGCGCATTTCGTCGAGTCGGAAACTTTCGGTGCGATCGTCAACAATCAGCAAAACATTGCCATCACCAATCGACTTCGCCCTCGCAGAAATGTAGAGCTTGCTGCCCTTCAACTTGGTTGGCAACTCGGCATCGAGCACCTGAATTTCGTCGGTTTCTCGAGCCGCGGTGATCAGTTCGTTGAGCTTCTTGTGAATCAGCGTTCGGCCATCAACCAAGCCGGTAGCCAAGGCGCCGCCAGTTACTCGAACAATCACATTTGACGAGTTCAAAACCATTCCAGCTGGAGCTAAAACTTCGAGCAGTTCTGCCGCGCTGTCTGAAAGAGACTGCGCTTGGGAGTAACGCTCCAAGACGTCCTGGCGAATGTACATCGCCAAACCACCAACAACGATGGCGCCTACCAAAAAGCCCATTACGAGCGGTAGCCAGATGTCATTCATGCTTTAAAGACTAGGCGAGCGCGGGGAATCAAAGTTTCATGTTTAGCAATTGGTTTACCCATAGTTTTCATCAAGTTAACCTTCTAACGGCAGTCTTGAGAACATGCGCGAAGTATTTCAAACCGAACTCAAAGAAGTTCAGACCCGTCTCGTTGAGATTGCTGAAGATTCAACCCGAGTCATGGAGTTGGCTTCAAAGGCTTTCCTAACCTCCGACGTCACCTTGGCCGACCAGGCCTTGGCCAGTGCCGATGCCATCAATGAGAAGGCGCTCTCCCTAGACGAATCGGTTATTCGAATCTTGGCTCGTCAGTCGCCGGTCTCTCGCGACCTTCGCATCCTTGTTTCGGCTCTGCGCATCAGCGCTTCGCTAGAGCGCATGGGAGCACTCGCCGGTCACATCGCTCAGATCGCTCGCTTCCGCTTCCCAGGTACAGCAGTTCCTGCGGCTCTAGCCTCAACATTTCAGGAAATGGGTGAACTAGACATCAAGCTTGGCCACAAGGTCATCACCCTGCTCAAGAACACCGACGTCGATCTGGCCAAAGAAATTCAGGCAGAAGACGCACGAGTAGACGAACTTCACCGCAACGTATTTGATGTGGTCCTCGGCGACGACTGGAAAGAGAATGCCATGTTCACCGTGGACGTGACTCTTGCTAGTCGCTACCACGAGCGTTTCGCAGACCACGTAGTGGACATCTCGTCGAAGGTTAGTTACCTAACCACCGGCGCATGGAACGACGCGGAATAACTTACTTCTTGTTACCCTGAGCAGCCACGGC
>JBEDKG010000034.1:0-3524 GCA_041172205.1 Actinomycetota bacterium
GCCTGGGCAGCCTTTGCTGGGTGAGCCAGAACATCTGGCGAAACAGTGGCAGCGCGAGCCTTAGTTACATTCTCAAAAACCGACTTTTCGTGAGTGGCATAGCCCTTCACGGTTTCGATCAAGTTTGGAATTAGGTCTGCTCGGCGCTTGAGCTGAATGGTGATGTCGCTCCAAGCTTCATCAACGCGAGTGTTCAAAGTGATTAGACCGTTGTAGGTACCCCAAAGAAATAGGCCAACCAAAACAACGACTGCTAAAACAATCCAAACGATTTCCATGTTTCTCCTTTTGATGCCCTCTGCATCACAATTCAATGCTAGGCAGTCGGAACGACATCAAAAGCTTTTCACAGCACGCTCTCAGCGAACGGTCAGTTTGCCACCTTGGCGTGGTTGACCACATAACCCACAAGTTCCTTGTTCCACTGGTCATCGCACTCAGCCCAAGGTTCCATTACCGTGAAGGAAATACCACCCATAAATCCCTGAAGGCTGCAGCTCGCGCCCTCTTCTTCGCTACCTGCTTGCATACGCAAAACTTCGACTCCGTTGATTCCCGCATCAAACGCTGTGTATCCATCGGCCTTAGCTTTCGGCAGCTGTTCGTCGTCCCAGGTCGACTGGGCGGTTTCCTTGAACTCGAAGAAGATTCCAACGTCGCTGTTAGGAGTTCCAATCACACACGAGCGAACGCCCTTCGCTCCAGTTTCGGTTTGGTCTAAGGCTTGGAAAGAATCGTCCAGGACAATCAGATCCTTGATTTCACAATCGGCCGGAACGGCATAGGCCTGGGCGGCTTTCTTGGGTGCAGGTTCGGCGGTGGTGCAAGCGGAGAGTGTCAAGGTAATTGCAACTATCCCCAATAGTTTTTTCATCATGTGCTCCTTGTGGGACTCGAACCCACACTGTGACGATTTTAAGTCGTCTGCCTCTGCCATTGGGCTAAAGGAGCAGACAACTTACTTCTTGGCTGGCTTTGAAGCGTAGGTTTCGAACTGAACGCGAGGTGCCTTCGTAGCTGAAATGCCAACGATGTCGCGGCGGAGTAGGAAGTTCCAGATCCAGCCTGCGAATACACGAATCTTGCGCTCCCACATTGGGACAGCTAGACCGTGGTAACCGCGGTGCATGAACCAAGCGATTAGGCCCTTAACTGCAAGACCCTTCCACTGGTAAACACCAACACCGATACCAAGACCAGCAACGGCACCTAGAGGCTTGTGGAAGTATTCCTTCACACCTTCACCGCGTAGGTTGGCCACGATGTTCTTAGCCAAGAGCTTGGCCTGGCGAACAGCGTGCTGAGCGTTTGGAACGCAGAATCCACCAACGCCGAATCCTGAAAGGTCTGGCACAGCCGAAACGTCTCCGGCAGTCCAAGCGTCAGCAACAACTTCTTCGCCATTGACGATCTGCAGAGTTGCCTTAGCGGTGATGCGACCACGGTCGTCTAGAGGGAAGTCGGTGTTGCGAACGTATGGGTGAGCCATAACACCAGCGGTCCAAACGATTACGTCTGACTCGAAGGTTTCACCGGTCGAAAGCTGGATCTTGCCCTTCTCGGCTGACTGCAGCTGAGTGTTTAGGTGAATCTTGGCACCACGACGGTCGAGGTTGGCAATTACCCACTCAGAAGTCTTCTGTGAAACTTCAGGCATGATGCGGCCCATCGCTTCGATGAGGTGGAAGTGCACGTCGTCGAAGGTAAGGGTTGGGTAGTAACGAAGTAGGTAAGAAGCGAGCGAACGCATTTCAGCGAAAGTCTCGATACCGGCAAAGCCACCACCGACGACCACGAAGGTCAATAGGCGGTCGCGAGCAGGACCTTCAGGCATGTTGGCAGCCTTGTCGAAGTTTCCAAGAATGCGGTTACGAACCTCAACCGCTTCCTCGATGTTCTTTAGGCCAATGGCGTTTTCAGCTACACCAGGAATTGGGAAGGTGCGAGATACAGCACCAGCTGTGACCACGATCTGGTCGTAGGCGAACTTCTGCTTTCCGCCGCCGGCAAGCTCAACGGTTGCAACCTTCTTCGAGTGGTCAACGTTGGTTACCTTGCCCGAAACTACGTTGGTCTTACGAAGGTGACGACGGTGAGAGACAACAGCGTGACGTGCCTCAATCGAACCGGCTACAACTTCAGGAAGAAATGGCTGGTAGGTCATGTATGGAAGTGGGTCAATCAGGGTGACTTCGGCTTCGTCTTTGCCGAGGTGCTTTTCTAGCTTTAGCGCAGTGTAGAAACCGGCGTAACCGCCACCGACGATGAGGATCTTTGGCATGGTGCCTTCCAAAAGAATGGGAAATTGTTTGGTTTAAGTCTAAAGGTTCGCGGGAACTACAAAGTTACCGACATACTCAGACCGTAGGGTCGCACTGGCAGCGGTTTTGCTTCCAGGTGCAGGCTTCAAGAGCGATGTCGCCAATTGGGTTCACACCAGGTCCGGCTGCCAAGGCGTGACCGGCCAGAGCGTGCAAACACTTCACACGAACCGGCATACCGCCAGCCGAAATTCCGTCAATCTCGTCGACCTGACCATACTTCAAACGGTCTGCCAAATAAGCTTCATGCGCCGAAGCGTAAGCCGCAGCAAGTTCTGGCTCGGCAGCCAAACGCTCCTGAAGCTCGGCCATGAAACCAGAGGCTTCCAAGGTCGACAAAGCCGCGGTAGCAGCCGGCAAAGAGAGATAGTAAAAAGTTGGGAATGGAGAACCATCGGAAAGTCGTGGCTTGGTAACTACGACGATTGGATTGCCACAGACACAGCGAGCGCCAACTCCAACCACGTCGCGCATTTGGCGACCAAGCTGTTTTTCAAGCGAAGCAATGTCGGCGGCAGTGGCCTCGGTTAGTGGCACGGTTACGCTTTCGGCTGTTCGATGCCAGCGCGAACCAGAGTCTCAACCAGGTTGGTAGTCCAGTTGCTCTTCGTGGTTGAAATCTTCTTGGTTACTGAAGTGCTGTTACGTGCTCGAGCCAAAGCATCACCGACGGTTCCGCTGGAGTCCGACGCGTTCACCTTGTCGGCGTCCATCACCAAGAATGAAATCTCACCAGGCATCACATAAAACAGGCGGTTTCTGGCCTGAGCGCGAACATAGGCCGGGTCATCCCAACGCTTCAGGTCGTCCTTCATCTGAGTCAAAGAGTTACGAGTTGCCTCGTTCTCTCGCTTCAAATCAGCGATCTGAACCTGCTGGGTGTACCAAATTTGAAGTTCCGGAGCAATCGAGAAGATTGCCACAATCGCCAGAATCGCCAGGGTAATCGCCTGTGCGTCTAGGTTCAACTTGCCAAGAAGCTCTCGGCGAGCAGACGAAGAAACCCGCACGTTTCGCGGACCTCGTGAGGTTGGCTTTTTCATGCGGGTTTCTTCTTTGCCTAGAGTCTTAGTGCTTGAAGCGAGGGAAAGCGTCGCGGCCTGCGTAAACAGCAGCATCCATTAGCTCTTCCTCAATACGTAGCAACTGGTTGTACTTAGCAACACGCTCTGAACGTGCTGGAGCACCGGTCTTGATCTGGCC
>JBEDKG010000035.1:0-3148 GCA_041172205.1 Actinomycetota bacterium
GTGAATAGAAACCGCTGTGATGCTCGATGTGACCTGAGCTTCCGCCACGACAGGCGAAAACGCAAGGGTCAATCCAATTGCAATAGCCAACTTCTTCTTCATAGTTTTCCCCTATTGGTGATTATTGAAAAAGTTTATGGCTTTTTGATTTCTGGGGTGCGACTAGGTGTTGTGCGTCGAGGTGCAATTGCCTCGAACATTGACCCGAGACGAATGAGCTCAGCATCTGAGTAAGCAGCGCCGGCGATGGTGAGACCGAACGGCATGCCAATGTCTTCTGCGGTTCCCATTGGGATGGTCACGGTTGGAATGCCGAGGTGACGAATTGCTAGGTTGCCGGTAGCCACCCAAACTCCGTTGCGCCAGGTTAGGTCTGCCGAAGCTTCGTTCACATCGGAGTCGGCTGGGCCAACATCGGTGAGCGTTGGGAAGATTGCGGCGGCATAGCCGTTCTCCTTTAGCCAGTCGTCGAGGTCCAGCTTTCGGGTTTGCTCTAGGGCCGCAAGGCCCTTCGCGAAAATTTCAGATTTTGAGCCATTGAACGGATCAATAACACCAACCGCTTTAGCGCGCGTTACATAGTCGGCTGGGTCGAAGTCGAATTCCGCGTAGCGGTCTTTCAATGCACCGTGAGGTGCAGGAAAAATTTTTGGACCATCGACCTTGGTGATGGTTTCTAGATCTGGCTGCCCGTTTAGTTTCAGGAAGTAATCCCACGACCAAATTGATAGGTCCCAGATTTCGGCGTCGAAGAATTCTTCTGGCACGATTCCACGGTTGAACACATTTGGTGCTCCGGCTCGGTCGGCCTCGTAGTTGGTGACCACTGGGAACTCGGTGAGCACGACTTCTGCTCCCGCAGCCTCAAGCTCTGCCACAAACGATTCCCAAAGCTTCAACATCGACGGACGTGGTTCGATCTTCTGACCGGTGACCGAACCCATTCCGGTGCCGGTTCCCTGTTCTGGGTCTAGGCCGAGGAACATCTTTGGAGCCGCGAGTTTCACTCCAGCCAGTGGCTTCGACGCTTTAGAGGCGGCCACGGTTTCGTGGTGTTGCTCTAAGAACTTTTTGCCGTGAATCTTCGAGGTGTTTGGTAGTTCAACCCAGGGTTGCATTCGCCAGAAGTCGCCGGCGGTTTCTTGGTCTTCAACCACCAGCACATCGAGCAGGTCGCATAGGTCGGCCATGGTTCGGGTGTGAGGAACCACAACGTCCATGGTTGGAACCAGTGGCCAGTTGCCTCTGGTTGAGATCATGCCGCGCGAAGGTGTGTAGGCACATAGCGCGTTGCTGGCAGCGGGTGCTCGACCACTCGACCAGGTTTCTTCGCCAAGCCCGAAAGCGGCAAAGCTGGCAGCGGTGGCAGTGCCCGAACCGTTTGATGAACCCGAGGCGAAAGCCGAGGTTAAAAAGTTTTCGTTGTAAGGCGATTCGGCACGGCCGTAGAGCCCTCGCTGCATTCCACCGTTCGCCATCGGTGGCATGTTGGTTAGGCCAATCAGAACACAGCCGGCTTCGCGCAGAACCTTGATCGAGAATGCGTCCGAGGTTGCAACCAGGTGTTCGAAAGCTGGCGACCCGGCGGCCACGGTCATGCCTTTTACCTTGTAGGAGTCTTTGGCGGTAAACGGAATTCCATCTAGTGGACCCAAAGTTGTTCCGGCAGCACGACGGGCATCAGACTCGGCGGCTTCCGCGAGCGCATTCGCGTTTAGCTCCACAATCGAGTTGAGTTTGATTCCGGCTGAGTCGTAGGTGGCAATTCGCTCGAGGTAAGCCTCAACCAGCTGAACCGAAGTTACTTGACCAGCCTCAAGAGCAGCGCGCAGTTCGGCGATGGTCTTTTCAACAACAGGAAACTTTTGCGACACTATTTGGCTTTCGGCTGTTGCTGGGTGATGCAGTGAATTCCGCCACCGCGAACAAAAATCTCACGAGCGTCAATGGTGATCACTTCACGGCCGTAGGCCTCGCTCAAAATTTTGGCGGCTCTGGCGTCGGCTTCGGGTTCATTAAAACCGCAGGCGATGACTGCGTTGTTGATGACCAGGTGATTGATGTAACTGAAGTCAACGAAACCATGCTCATCTTTTTGTAATTTCGGAGCTGGGACGCGAATCACTTCAAGCTTTCGACCAGCGGCGTCGGTTTCCGCAAGAAGTAGCTTCTCAAGTTCGCGGCTTAGTGCGTAGTCGGGGTGGTCTGGGTTTTCTTGCCAGTGCAGCAGAACCACTCCAGGCTTGGCAAAGCAGGCAACCATGTCAACGTGCCCACGGGTTCCCGGGGAGCCGTAGTCGCGGTGCAATCCGCGCGGCAACCAAATCGCTTTCTTGGCGCCGATGGTTCTAGTCATCTCCCACTCAACACGCTCTTTGGTTGTGTAAGGGTTGCGCATTGGGTCGAGCTGAACAGTTTCAGTAAGAAGTACGGTGCCTTCGCCATCGACGTGAATTCCGCCGCCCTCATTCACAAGCGCAGACGGAATGTGTTCAGCTGCGACGGAATCGGAAACAAACTTCGCGATTTCGCGGTCGCGCTCCCACATTGCCCAGTTGTTGGCACCCCAACCATTGAAGGTCCAGTCGACACCACCGAGTTTCCCGGCCGCGTTGAGTACAAAGGTTGGTCCGATGTCGCGCATCCAAGAGTCATCCAAAGGTGACTCAAGAATTTCAATGCGGGGGTCAAGTCGTTTGCGTGCTTCTTCGAGCGCAGAAGGATCGACCACTGCGGTCACTGGCTCGAAGTCAACAATGGCGTTGGCTACCGCAGACCAAGTTGCATAAGCTCGGTCGCGAGATTCTGGTTCGTCACCGATGGTGTAGTTGTCGCGCGGGAAGGCAATCCAGATGCGCTCTTGCTCTGCCCACTCCGCGGGCATGATCCATTCAGTCATTTTGTCTCTCGGGCTAAATCGTCAGCTTGTTTCGTTTGGCGGCAATGTAAATGATGGCAGGAATAATGATTCCCACTTCAAATGAGATGTCGATTCCGCCGAGTAGCCCAAGGATTGGACCTTCATAGAAGGTGGTGTAAACGCTGAGGAGAGCTGCTCCGAAACCAGCTAGGAATGCCACGATTCCGGCAATGTTGTAGCCATTCGTGTACCAGTACTGGCTGGTTGGGGTTGCGAACTCCAGCGCAC
>JBEDKG010000036.1:0-4186 GCA_041172205.1 Actinomycetota bacterium
GCGGTGGTTACGTTCTGACGTAGGTACTCGCTTAGGTTTTCGTTGGTACCTGAAGTTCCAGAGCGGTAGAACACCTTGATTGCTAGGTTTGGCAGAGTCTTACCTGGGTTTAGCTTCTTGATGGCGGTTGCGTTCCACTTGGTAACGGTTCCCTTTAGGATGCCAGAAACGGTTGATGCATCAAGCTTTAGACCAGCAGGAATCTTGCTGTACTTGTTGTAAGCGAATACAACTGGACCACCGAAGAGTGGAACCATGTTGTAACCGGTTGGCTCGGTGCCAGCGGTGTAAAGACCGTCTGATACAGCGAATGGGTAAGAAGCCTGGTTGGTGCGGAAGTTGGTACGACCAGTTCCCGATCCGGTTGAAGTGTAGGTGACGTTGTGGGTGTCGTAAAGCGACGCACACTTGTACATACCGTTGTAAGCGAAAGACGAGCCCGAACCTGCGATTGAGGTTGCGTTAGCAGCCGCAGCGGGCATAACTAGGGCCACGGTGGCAGCAATACCAAGAATGGTTTTTGCTAGCTTCTTGTTCATTGTTCTCCTTGAATTATTGAACTTGTCTGGTTGACGCTTTTAGTTTCTAAGACCTGTGGAAACGAATAGATATGTTTGGGTTACTGTCGTTCCAAGATTGGGTGAACAGTGGATTAACCGAAATGGCCGTTTACGTAGTCGTTGGTGCGCTCATCGATTGGCTGACCAAAGACCTGCTCAGTTGATCCGAATTCAACAACGCCACCAGGGGTGTTTTCGTCGGCTAGGAAGAACGCTGTCTCGTGCGAAACGCGCTGTGCCTGCTGCATGTTGTGGGTAACGATCACGATGGTCATCGACTCGGAAAGCTCTTCGATGGTCGCTTCGATGCGACGGGTTGATCCTGGGTCAAGCGCCGAACAAGGCTCGTCCATGAGTAGAACCTTTGGGTTCATGGCTAGCGATCGAGCAATACATAGACGCTGCTGCTGACCACCGGAAAGAGCGGTTGCTGGCTCACCAAGTCGGTCTTTAACTTCGTTCCAGATTGATGCGCGCTTCAATGAGGTCTCCAGCAGTTCGTCCTTGTTGTCCACTCGTAGACCTGAAAGCTTGAGACCCGAAAGAACGTTGTCGCGAATCGACATGGTTGGGAACGGGTTTGGCTTCTGGAAAACCATTCCGATTTGCATACGCACGTCGACTGGGTTAACTGATGGGTCGTAGATGTCTTTTCCGTCGAGCAAGATCGAGCCGGCAAGACCAGCCGACGGGATTAGCTCGTGCATGCGGTTCAGGGTGCGAAGGAAGGTTGACTTGCCACAACCTGAAGGGCCGATCAGTGCCGTTACGCGGTTGGCGCGGAAGGTTAGGTTTACGTCCTTGAGAACCTGACGTTCGCCAAACCAGACGCTTACGTCTTCCGAACGAAGTTCTGCTGCAACCGGGGAATTGGTCATTTCTTTGCCTTCTTTTTCTTTTTGTCGGCTGTGAGTAGACGGGCGGTGATGAAAAGGATTCCAACGAGGATCAGCAATACCAGCGATGCTCCCCAGGCGCGGGTAATCGAAGACGCGTAGCCGGCGCTAATGAAGCCGTAGATGTAGGTAGGAAGCGTTGCCACACCCCCATCGAACGGATTTAGGTTCGTTCCGTTGTTGGCCTGAATGGTCAAGATCAGAGGCGCGGTTTCACCAACCACACGGGCTAGACCTAGAAGTAGTGCTGTGATAATTCCAGACTTGGCTGCTGGCAGAATCACCTGGAAGAAAGCCCGATAGTTTGGTGCACCCAATCCCAGCGCGGCTAGGCGTAGGTCTGCAGGAACCAATCTCAGCGCCTCTTCGGCAACACGGGCAACGGTTGGCAACATCAGCGGGAACAGAGCGAGCGCTCCGAAGATGCCACTCTTCTGTGCTCCAAGGAACGAGATGATGGAGAGCACGAATAGACCTGAAACTACAGATGGTAGACCGGCAAGTGCCTGGGTGATTGAACGAACCAGGTTACGAAGCTTCGACTGCGACTGAGTTAGGTAAACCGCGATTGCCAATCCGAGCGGAAGTGCAACCAGGGTGGCCAAAAGTACGAGCCACAGAGTTCCCAGAATGGCGTGACCTACACCGCCGTATTCCAAAGACGTTGTGGTGGAGATGTAGCGGTTGTTTTGGTACAGGAACTGAGGAGACATGGCTCCAGCGCCGGCCGAAATAACCGACCAAAGAACTGAAAGCAGAAGACCGAAAACTACCGCTGCCAAAAGAACTGCAAGAGCGATGAGCGTTGCGTCGGCAATACCGCGACCACCAGCAAACGAAGCCAGCTTCGAACTCTTATTCCACGGCTGCTTAGCCGGACGACGATCCGCCACTACTTTCTCCATGGCTGTGCCCTATTCACGATGACGTTGGCGATGAGGTTGATTACCAGAGTGGTGATAAAGATTACGAGACCGGCTGCCATTAGACCGTGGAACTCAGCTTCGGTGGCTTCGCCGAATCGTGAAAGAATCCAAGATGCGATTGCGCCACCACGAGGTTCCAAGATCTGGAACAGGTTGATCTTCATCGAAAGCTGAAGTACGTAGTAGATGGCAACGGTTTCACCGATGGCACGACCGAGGCCAAGTAGCACTCCACCGGTGATACCGCCGGATGCGGTTGGCAGAATCACACGACGGAAAACGGTCCAGCGGGTTGCGCCAAGCGCCAATGCTCCATTGATTAGTTCGCGGTCGAACTGGCTGAAGATTTCACGGGTTACCGAGGTAATGATCGGAACGATCATGACCGCCACGATCCAACCAGCGATGAACGGTGAACTGTTTAGCGAGGTGGTTCCCTTGTCGGTTGCGAACAGTGGGATCCAACCCAAGTTTTTGTGCAGGAAGTCGGCCCAGCCCTGAGCGATTGGAGTGAACACCAGAACACCCCAGAGACCGATGATTACCGAAGGTAGCGCGGCTAGAAGGTCGATCAGGTTGGTTGCCAGCTTCGCCGGGCTTTTCGGCAAGATAAAGACGATTAGATAGGCGGTGGCAATCGCCATTGGAGTTGCCAAGATGACACCCAAAAGCGCGATCAGAACGGAACCGTAAAGCATCGGTCCAATCTGCATTACCGCTTTTTCAGGGGTTACTTCCCAGGTTGAGCCGTAAACGAAGGCAAGGCCCTGGTCTTTCAGAGCTGGAAATGCCTGTGCGATTAGGAACACCAAAATCAACGCGACCAGGATGAAAGCAAAGTAGGAAGCGGCTGAGGTTATGCCAAAGAATAGGCGGTCACCGCGATTTAGAACACCGGTGCCAAGTTTTCTGCGAACAGCTTCTTTGGGCATAATCAAATGCTCCAGAAAGAGCCTTAATCATTTATGGCTACAAGGTTAACGCCAGTGAAATTCTTTTAGGCACCGAACCAGATTTGCCACATGCGAAGCAACATGATCGCGATGGTTAGGTTGGCGGCTCCAATGATGATTGTGGAGTATTTGCTGCGTTCGGCGAGCGACCAGAGCCCAGCACCAACCGCAACGAGAAGCGCCGTCAGCAGGTATCCGTAAAACTCGATGACATCGCCTTTAGCAGTGTTCCCAGAAGCCAAAACCCCGATGGTGATAAACGCCTGAACGATAAGACCCAAGGCGGTTATTGCGAGCGGACTTAGGCTCACCAGCGACGGCAGACGCCCGATCAAACCTAGAGCCAAAGCCAGTAGTCCACCAATCACTGCAACGCCCTGAGCGCCCTGGTAGAACCAATCAATCATTGAAAACCACCTGCGACTTAAGTTGCTTTCCAGCCGGTGTCAAAACCGCGATTAGCTGTTCACCGTGAATGGCCGAGATGTCGCCGGTCAAGCCATGCTCGTTCGCAATTCTCTTTCCGTGACGGAGGTCGATCACCTGTTGTTCAGAAAGTTCGAGCGTGGTGAAAACTCTAGCAGCGTCGACCGATGAAATTACCTTTAGTTCATCGCCAACTTCCGGAAGTTTCGCAGCCTGATCGATGGTGTAGCCACCAACTCGAGTGCGACGCAGTGCAGTTAGGTGGCCTCCGATGCCCAGTTTGCTACCTAGGTCTCTGGACAATGCTCGAATGTAGGTTCCAGAAGAGCAATCGATGATTACATCAAGGTCAATAAAGCCGTCGATCTGTCTAGGTTCACCAATTACATCAAACCTGGAAACCGTTACCGGGCGGGCCTTGAGTT
>JBEDKG010000037.1:0-12180 GCA_041172205.1 Actinomycetota bacterium
ATCAATAATGCGGCACGGCCTGGAACAGCCGATCCACCGCCACGCAACCTGAGGACAAAGCGAAGTGCCTTGCCCACCAGGACTGCCAGCGGAGTCAGCATTAGTTTCCGCGGAACTCGCTCAAGCGCTGGGCACGGGTTGGGTGCTTCAGCTTGGAAATCGCCTTGTTTTCAATCTGGCGAATTCGCTCACGAGTAACGCCGATCTCTTCACCAATTTGGTCAAGGGTCTTCGGGATGCCGTCGATAAGGCCGTAACGGTGACGAAGAATCGTTGCTTCGCGCTCGCTCATTGTCGAAAGAATTCTTTCAAGCTCACGCTTGCGAGCCGCGGCAGTCACGGCCTCAAGTGGGCTAACCGCTTCGGTGTCCTCAATGAGGTCACCAAATTCGCTGTCGCCATCTTCACCTAGTGGGGTGCTGAGCGAAATTGGTTCACGACCATACTTCTGAACCTCAACAACCTTTTCAGGAGTCATGTCGAGTTCTCGAGCCAGTTCTTCTGGGGTCGGTTCGCGACCAAGGTCTTGTAGCAATTGACGCTGGACACGAGCAAGCTTGTTGATTACCTCGACCATGTGAACAGGGATACGAATGGTTCGAGCTTGGTCTGCCATGGCGCGGGTAATTGCCTGACGAATCCACCAGGTGGCGTAGGTCGAGAACTTGTAACCCTTGGTGTAGTCGAACTTTTCAACCGCACGAATTAGACCAAGGTTTCCCTCTTGAATGAGATCTAGGAACTGCATTCCACGACCGGTGTAACGCTTTGCAAGGGAAACTACCAGACGCAAGTTGGCTTCAAGTAGGTGGCTCTTGGCTCGCTCGCCATCCTTTAGAACTCGCTTCAAGTCGTAAAGCATTTCCTTGCTGAACTTCGCCTTAGGGTCTGCCATCTTGTGCGCAGCGTAAAGTCCTGCTTCAATGCGCTTGGCGAGCTCAACTTCGAGCTCAGCATTTAGAAGAGCAACCTTACCGATTTGCTTCAGGTAATCCTTGACTGGGTCAGCGGTTGCACCGTTAATGGCGGCTGTTTGAACAGGAATGTCATCGACTTCCTTGTTGCTAAGTACGAAACCTCCCCCGGCTTCAACAGCTTTTTCCTTCTCTTTGGCGTCTGGATCTTCGTTGTGATCCTCGTCGTCGTGAACTTCTTCAACAACTTCGGTAATGTCAGCGGCAAGAGCCGCCTCTTTTACGATGTCTTCGACCGACAGGTCTTCATCATCTAAATCTTCATCATCTTCACCGTCGATAACACCCTTAGGGAGCTTCGACGCTTTTGCTTTTGTTGCCTTCGCAGGTTTTGCTGCAGGGCCCGTAGATTTTGCAGCTTTGGCCACAGGCTTTGCGGCTGGCTTTGCAACAGGTTCTTTTTTGGCAGCTGGCTTGGTGGCCTTGACTGGAGCTTCTTTCTTTGCCGCAGGCTTTACTGCAGGCTTTACTGCAGGCTTGGCAGGTGCCTTGGCTGCCGGCTTAGCAGCTGGTGCAACCTTTGGCTCGGCCTTCTTTACAACCGCCTTTGCCGGAGCTTTGGACGCAGGTTTAGCTGGTGCCTTGGCGGTAGCCTTAGCGGCTGGCTTGGCTACTGGCTTTTCAACCTTCTTGGCGGCAGGCTTTGCAGCAGGCTTAGCAGGTGCGGAAGTCTTCTTGACTGGGGCTGATTTGGTAATGGTGCTGTTTTCCTTAACTGCTGGCTTTGGCTCCGCTTTGGCGGGCGCCTCTGGGCTTCCTGAATTCAGCAAGCGCTTGAATAGCGACTGCTTCTTAGTTGGCTCCTGGCCGGTTGCCTTGTCTTTCCCCACTTGACTCTTCTCACTGGTAGGTGCACAACCCCTAAATCGGGCAGTACTTAGACCCATGTCAAATCCATCGAATGACGGAGTGACTGGGTCCACTAGTAATTATGCCACCGCTACCGGACAAAAGTGTCCAAGTAACGCTTATCACCTATAAACAAAAAGGTATTGAAAACTATTTCAACAACGCCTAATTAGGTTGATCAGGATTATTGCGCTGACGGTTTGCCAAATAATCTTCGAGTTCAGCCGCAATGTCCTCAGCGTTTGGCTCTTCCGGTTTCGGACTAACAATTTGCACGCCGAAGCTGGTTGCTCGTTCCGATTTATAGCCCTGTTCCAGATTGCTGACCAGTTTTGCCAACTCTTCGTTCTCTTCAACTTTCTTTGCAAGGCGTTCGGTGAACCGCACTGCCTCTTCGCGAAGGGTGTCGGTTGGGAATACCAGCGAAGTCGCCGCGGTGAGTAACTCAAAGCCGCTTACTGCAGCCGCTGGATAATCGGAATCATTCAAGTAGTGAGGCACTAGCAGCACGAATCCAACCACTGGCAAGGCAATCTCGCTCAAGCGGTACTCGAGGAGATGAACAACGTTTCCAGGAACCTGAGTTTCAGGGCGCCACTCCGAATAACGTTCGATTAGGTCTTTTCGGTTACCGCTAACCGTTACCCCGACCGGCCTGGTGTGTGGCACTGGAAAAGGAATTGAGTGAACCCAAGTGAATTCGGTTATCGCGTAAAGTTCAACAATCTCTTCAATCGCTGCTGAGAAAGCTTCCCAGCGAAAATCTGGCTCGTAGCCGTGAAGGAAAAGAAACGGAATTCCCGCCTCATCGCGAACCAGGTAGATACCCAAGAGTGGTGGCTCATAGCTACTCAGGTGGTCTTTTTCGAAGAACATCGCAGGACGCCTTGCACGGTAATCAAGTAATTCGTCGTTGTCGAACTCGATTACAAGTTCTGCGTCAAGTTTGTTGAGGATGTGCGAGGCCATTTGTTCGATGACTTGGCCGGCGTCGGTGAAGCCAGTGATGCTTCCAATCATGCGAAGACCGGTAGGAATTTCAATTTCCTGGTCAACGACACTAAAAAGTCCGAATCCACTCACGATTATCATCTTACTTTCGCTAGGCTGAAGAACATGACGACACCAAAATTGGTTACTGCTAACAAGTTCACTTCTTTCAACAAAAACACCGCCTATGTAATTCCTGTTACAAAAAAGGCCGACAAGCTGGTTATCGGCGTTACCGGTATTGAAACCTCAGAACTCACCAAAGTTGACTTGCTGAGCCTTGGAGTATCGGCTGAACTTGAGTCACTGGTTCGCATTCCTGCCCCAAATGGCGCAACTTATGCGCTTGTGGGTATCGGCACCAAACCAATTACCAAAACCGACCTTCGTAACCTTGGCGCCGCTTCGGCACGCAAGCTTTCTTCTTTCAAAGACATCGTCCTTGGCTTCGAAACCCTGGACTCAGAAGACACCGCTGCGATCCTTGAGGGTGCAGCGCTTGGAACCTACAGCCACACGGCATACAAGGGCCTTACCAAGGGCACCGAGATTAAGTTGCAGACCGTAACCGCTATCTCGAGCCACAAGCCTTCGGCTGCCGCAATTAGTCAAATCGCAGTAGTTGCCGAGAGTGTTAATCTCACTCGCGATTTGGTCAACATGCCTGGCCGCGATCTTTACCCAGAATCATTGGCAAAGGCAGTTCAAACTGCCGCCAAGGGCAGTGGAGTGACCGTTCAAATTTGGGCCGAAGATCGACTCGCAAAAGAAGGCCTTGGCGGAATTCTCGGCGTTGGACTAGGTTCGTCGCGTGGTCCTCGCCTTGTGAAGCTTGAGTACAAGCCAAAGGTTGGAAAAACTCACCTAGCGCTAGTTGGCAAGGGAATCACTTTCGATACCGGTGGTCTTTCACTCAAGCCTTCAATCAGCATGCTTGGCATGAACTTTGACATGACCGGTGCTGCCAGCGTAGCCGCTGCCACCATCGCCATTGCAAAACTGCAACTTCCAATCAAGGTGACAGCATGGCTATGCATCGCTGAAAACATGCCTAGCGGCACCGCTCAGCGACCAAATGACGTTATCAAGGCACGCAACGGCATGACCATTGAGGTATTGAACACCGACGCCGAAGGTCGCCTAGTTCTTGCCGACGGACTCAGCTTGGCATCGGAAACCAAGCCTGATTACATCGTCGATGTGGCTACCCTAACTGGTGCGGTCCAGATCGCTCTCGGTAACCAGTACGCCGGTTTGATGGGTGACCAGGATGCCGTTGACGCGGTTAAGTCTGCAGCCGAAGAAGTTGGCGAAATGGTTTGGCAGTTGCCTCTTGATCGCAAATTGCGTTCGCTAATCGACTCGGACATCGCTGACATCGCCAACGTAAAGATGGGAAACACCGCAGGTGGAACCATCATCGGTGGCCTATTCCTAAACGAATTCATTGGCAACCGCGCCAAGGGCGAGACCGACAACATCAAATGGGCCCACTTGGACATTGCCGCCACCGCTCATAACGAGGGTGCTGCCTATGGTGTGATTCCAAAGGGTGCGACCGGTTCATACGTGCGCACGTTGGTCAACCTAGCCAAGCAGCTTGGATAGTAAACTTTTCTTGAAACCAATCCATAGGAGTAAATGTGGCTGACCACAATTTCGACGTAGTTATTCTCGGCGGTGGCAGTGGCGGTTACGCTGCAGCACTGCGTTCGGCGCAACTTGGTAAGACCGTTGCACTTATCGAGAAAGACAAACTCGGTGGAACCTGTCTACACCGCGGTTGTATCCCAACCAAGGCTTTGCTTCACTCTGCAGAAGTTGCCGACGTAACTCGCGAGGCCGGCCAGTTTGGTGTCGTAGCGCAGTTTGGTTCGATCGACATGACTCAGGTAAACAAATACCGCGACGGCATCGTCGACCGCCTATTCAAGGGTCTAACCGGTCTGGTTACCAGCAAAAACATCACTGTGGTTTCAGGAGAAGGTCGACTAGTTGGCCCTCGCACTGTTTCGGTTAACGGCGACAACTACACCGGCACCGATGTCATCTTGGCTACTGGTTCTTACAGCCGTTCACTTCCTGGCTTGGAAATTGGTGGACGAGTAATCACCTCGGAGACCGCACTACAGCTTGATTTCGTTCCAAACAAGGTAATCGTCTTGGGTGGTGGAGTTATCGGCGTTGAGTTTGCTTCGATCTGGAAGTCATTTGGAACCGAAGTCACCATAGTTGAAGGTCTACCTCACCTAGTACCAAACGAAGACGAATCGGTCAGCAAGGCACTTGAGCGTGCATTCCGCAAGCGCGGTATTGACTTCAAGCTCGGCGTTCGTTTCGCTGGAGTTGAGCAGCACGAGACCGGCGTGATCGTTTCACTTGAAGACGGAACTCGCCTAGAAGCTGAACTGATGCTGGTTGCTGTTGGTCGCGGACCAAACACTGCCGGCATGGGTTATGAAGAGCAGGGTGTTGCGATGGATCGCGGCTTTGTTTTAACCAACGAGCGTCTTCAGACCAACCTTCCAAACGTTTACGCAGCCGGAGACATTGTTCCTGGATTGCAGCTAGCACACCGCGGTTTCGCTCAGGGTATTTTCATCGCCGAGCAAATTGCTGGGCTAAACCCTGCAATCATCGACGAAACCGGAATCCCTAAGGTCACCTACTGTGAGCCTGAGGTTGCCAGCGTTGGACTTTCTGAGGCGAAGGCCAAAGAAATTCACGGTGCCGAGAATGTTTCTACCTACGAGTACAACCTTGGCGGAAACGGTAAGAGCCAGATCCTTGGAACTGCTGGTTTCATCAAGCTTGTTCGTAAGAACAACGGACCAGTTATTGGAGTACACATGATTGGTTCGCGAGTTGGCGAGCAAATCGGTGAAGGTCAGCTAATCGTCAACTGGGAAGCATTCCCTGAAGACGTAGCCAGCCTGGTTCACGCCCACCCGACCATGAACGAAGCAATCGGCGAAGCGCACCTAGCGCTTGCTGGTAAGCCTCTTCACGCACACGCATAAGTTTAGAAATACCAATCAAGGAGCAAAGTAATGAGCGACAACGTAGTACTACCAGCGCTTGGTGAAAGCGTTACCGAAGGTACCGTTACCCGTTGGCTAAAGAAGGTCGGCGACACTGTTGCAGTCGACGAGCCACTGGTAGAAATTTCAACCGACAAGGTTGACACCGAGATTCCTTCTCCTGTCGCCGGTGTTATCGAGCAGATTTTGGTTCAGGAAGACGAGACCGCTCAGGTTGGCGCCGTCTTGGCCGTTGTTGGAACAGGAGCTGGCGCTGCTGCTCCGGCCGCCGCACCAGCCGAACCAGTTGCTGCGCCTGTTGCAGCTCCAGTGGTAGAGCCTGTTGTAGCACCGGCACCAGTGGTTGCACCAACCCCAGTCGCTGCTCCAGTCGTTGCACCAGCACCAGTTGTAGCTCCTGCACCAGTAGTTGCGCCAGTTGCTGCTCCAGCCCCGGCTGCGCACGCTAGCGACGCCGGCTACGTAACCCCACTGGTTCGCAAGCTAGCTTCTGAGAACGGCATCGATCTGAATTCAGTTGCTGGTACCGGAGTTGGCGGTCGCATCCGCAAGGACGACGTTCTAGCTGCTGCCACCGGTTCAATTCCAACCATTGCAGCACCTGTTGCCGCCGCTCCTGCTGTTCAGGTTTCGGCTCTTCGCGGTCAGACAGAACCAATGTCTCGTCTTCGCAAGGTTCTTGCAGAGCGCGCAGTTGCTTCGATGCAGCAGTCGGCTCAGCTAACCACCGTGGTCGAGGTTGACGTTACCCGTATCGCACAGCTTCGTGCTCGCGTTCAGGCAGACTTCACCGCTCGCGCAGGTGTGAAGTTGAACTTCATGCCGTTCTTTGCTCTAGCTGCTGGCGAGGCCCTAAAGGCCCACCCGAAGCTAAACGCATCAATTGACGGCGAGAACATCGTTTACCACGCCAGCGAGAACATCAGCTTCGCAGTTGACACCGAACGTGGTCTTCTTACCCCGGTTCTCCGCGACGCCGGAAGTTTGTCAATCGCTCAGATTGCTCAGCAGATTGCTGACCTCGCAGCTCGCACTCGCAACAACCAGTTGAAGCCAGATGAGCTTGGTGGTGGAACCTTCACCCTAACCAACACTGGTTCTCGTGGTGCTTTGTTCGACACCCCAGTTGTATTCCTACCTCAGGTAGCGATTCTTGGAACTGGAATTGTTAGCAAGCGTGCCGTTGTGGTGACCGATGAAAACGGAAACGACTCGATCGCAATTCGCAGCATGGTTTACCTAGCCTTGTCATACGACCACCGCTTGGTTGACGGCGCCGACGCAAGCCGCTTCCTTGTTGACATCAAGACTCGTCTTGAGGGTGCTGCATTTGAGGCAAACCTAGGAATCTAATTTCTGCAGTTTCAGTACACGCTTGGGCTCTTCGGACCCAAGCGTGTAACTGTATCTGGAACCTTTACATTCGATTGTCCCAACAGTCACGCCGCCCAGCACCGAAGTTGAGAGCACCTTGATTTCCTCAGACTCCCCTGCTCCTTGGATCCAGCTGGAAATTGCATGAGCCGAACAGGGTTCAATCACCTTTTGGCTAATCGTCACCGGTCGCGGAGCGTTAGCCTCGTGCGCTAGTGGCATGAATCCCAACACCGCCAATACGGGAATCCCAATCCCTGCCATGACAAACTTTGGCAACTTGGCTTTACTAGCTCGTCCGGCGAGAAGTCGTTGAACTGTGTCAAGGTCTTCCGAAACGATTAGTTTTACCCGTTTCATTCGAGTTTCAATACCGATTAGTAACCCAAGACCTTGTAGCCGATTGGCAAACTTGGGCCAGGAATTATTTCCAGCTGAAACGGATAACTCCAACGCGTCGAAGTGTTGAACCGCTAGGTAGCCGGAGATTCGAACGCCGCGGTTTCTCGTGTCGGTCCGTGAGTGATTTCCCATCGTTCGATGTTTTCACTTGTTCTTGAGGGAATTTACTCGCAAGGCAAATCTGTTAGTTATTTCGACACCAAATAGAATTGACTAATGCCTGACTTTATCGAACTGGGACTTTCCCCCAATTTCGTGGGCTACGACGAGGCCTGGGATTTCCAGCGCACCATCCATTCCGAGGTTGCCGGCGGCACGAGAGCGGACACCGTGATCCTTTTGGAACACACCCCTGTTTACACCGCGGGCAAGCGAACCGAAGGCGTTGAATATCCGCAGGATGGCACCCCTGTTATAGAAACTGACCGCGGCGGCAAAATCACTTGGCACGGGCCTGGTCAGTTGGTGGGTTACCCAATCATGCAACTCCCCCGCCCAATCGACGTGGTTGGCTACGTTCGCTGGCTTGAGCAAGTTTTGATCGACAGCATCGCCGAATTGGGTCTCTACACCGAGCGAGTTGAAGGTCGTTCAGGTGTTTGGGCGCCGCTAGACGGAACTCACGTCAAGGTAGCTGCCATCGGCATTCGAGTTTCGGAGCACACCACCATGCACGGCTTTGCACTCAACTGCAACAACTCGTTGGTTCCTTATGAAAACATAATTGCCTGCGGAATCACAGACGCAAAGACCAGCACACTGACAGAATTACTTGGACGAGAGATTACGCCAGCGATGGCCGCAGAAGTGATCAAACGCCACCTAGGTGAAATTGAGAAGGTAAAGAGTTGAGCGAGCAAAAGCCGGAACGAAAGTTACTGCGAATTGAAGCGAGAAACTCTTCCGTTCCAATCGAGAAGAAGCCAGAGTGGATCAAGACCGTTGCCAAGATGGGTCCTGAGTATCAGGCCCTTCAAACCTTGGTCAAGGGTGAGGGCCTGCACACTGTTTGCCAGGAAGCTGGCTGCCCAAACATCTTCGAATGTTGGGAAGACCGTGAGGCTACCTTCCTCATCGGCGGTTCTCAATGCACGCGTCGTTGCGACTTTTGCCAAATTGACACCGGAAAACCAGACGACTTTGACGCCGACGAGCCTAGACGCGTTGGCGAATCGGTGGCCAGGATGCAGCTTCGCTATGCAACGGTAACCGGCGTCGCCCGTGATGACTTAGAGGATGAAGGAGCTTGGCTATACGCCGAGACGATTCGCCAGATTCACGCGCAATCGCATGGAACCGGTGTTGAGATTTTGGTACCGGACTTCTCTGGAAAGCCAGAACTACTTCAGCAGGTCTTCGACGCGAAGCCTCAGGTTTTTGCACACAATTTGGAAACCGTTCCACGAATCTTCAAAGAAATCCGTCCGGCTTTCCGATACGAACGTTCACTCGATGTTCTTACTCAGGCTCGTAATGCTGGGATGGTTACCAAGTCGAACCTGATTCTTGGAATGGGTGAAACCCGTGAAGAGATTTCTCAGGCGCTGCTTGATCTGTACGAAGCGGGAACCGACATCATCACCATCACCCAGTACCTACGCCCTTCGGTTCGGCATCACCCGGTAACCCGTTGGGTCAAGCCGGAAGAGTTCGTGGAACTCAAGAACGAGGCTGAAGCCATTGGCTACCTTGGCGTTTTGAGCGGGCCGCTGGTTAGAAGTTCTTACCGAGCTGGTCGCCTCTGGGCTGGTTCAATGGTGAAAAAGGGCTTTGAGATCCCTGAAAACCTCCGACACCTTGCCGAAGAAGCTCTCAAACAGGGCTTCATGCAGGCTGTCGGCGACTAAACTTTTTCACTATGGCTAAAAAGAACGAATCAAAAGAACCAGGTCAAGTAGCACAGATCATCATGGTGCTCAAGCGCACCATTGAACTTGACCGAAAGAACCTCTGGATCATCCTTGGTTCAGTTCTTGCCGTGATTGTTGCAGGAACCGTCTTCACTCTTCTAACTTTTGCGAGCGGCAACTGGATTACTGGAATTCTTTTGGTAATTCTCACTTTGTTGAGCACTTTCATCGTGTTCTCGCTCGTCCTTTCACGTCGCGCTGAGAAGGCTGCATACGGTTCGTGGGAAGGTCAGTTGGGTGCCGTCGGCGCCGTTCTACAGACCGTCCTTCGACGCAACTGGCGCGGAAGTGAGCAGCCAGTTGCTGTGAACCCTAGAAGCCGTGACGCCGTTTATCGAATCGTTGGACCAGCCGGCATCGTCCTGGTTGGCGAAGGTCACCAGACCGGTTCTCAGATTCTGGCAGACGCCGAACGTAAGAAACTTTCCAAGATTGCTCCTGGCGTGACCGTGCACACCCTGTTCGTAACTGAGTCTGCTCATGCATTGAAGTTGGCAGAGCTTCGCAAAACCATCATGAAGCTACCGAAGGTATTGAAGCGTACCGAAATTCGAGTGGTTGCCGCTCGCCTTACTGCGCTTGGCACCAACCTTCCAATTCCTAAGGGCATCGACCCAAGACGTGCTCGTCCGGTTCGCAAGTAACCCTTTAACTTTTTACATAGCCGAAACATTAATTGGCGAGGCACACCCATACCCTTTGAGTAAACTTTGTCTGTAGGCCTAATGATGTGCCTCGAATCCGCACAAACTTTTTGAAGGGATTAACCCAATGTTCAAGTCCGCAGCCGAGGTCATCAAGTTCATTAAGGACGAAGACGTCAAGTTCCTTGATGTTCGTTTCACTGACCTTCCAGGTGTCCAGCAGCACTTCAACCTTCCAGCAAGCATGATCGACGAAGAATTCTTCGTAGACGGTCAGTTGTTCGATGGTTCGTCTATCCGTGGTTTCGCTTCGATCCACGAGTCAGACATGCAGCTTATTCCTGACGTAACCACCGCTTACCTTGACGCCTTCCGCGTTGAGAAGACTCTGGTAGTTATCTTCGACATCTACAACCCACGCAACGGTGAAGTTTACGGTCGCGACCCACGTATGACTGCCAAGAAGGCTGAGGCCTACCTACAGTCAACCGGTATCGCTGACACCGCGTTCTTCGCACCAGAAGCTGAATTCTTCATCTTCGACGACGTTCGTTACCACTACGGACAGAACAGCTCTGGTCACTTCATCGACTCAGACGAAGCTGCCTGGAACTCAAACCGCGTTGAGATCGACCCTCAGACCGGCCGTGGCAACAACCTAGCCAACAAGACCCCGTACAAGGGTGGATACTTCCCAGTTTCACCAGTTGACAAGCACGTTGACATGCGCGACCAGATCGTTCTTGAGCTAGCTGCTGCCGGCCTTTCGGTAGAGCGTAGCCACCACGAGGTTGGTACCGCAGGTCAAGGTGAAATCAACTACCGTTTCGACACCCTAGTTCACGCAGCCGACGACATCTTGAAGTTCAAGTACATCGTCAAAAACGTTGCTGACCAGTTCGGCAAGGTTGCAACCTTCATGCCTAAGCCACTTTTCGGTGACAACGGTTCTGGTATGCACGTACACCAGTCGCTGTGGAAGGATGGCAAGCCATTGTTCTACGACGAGAACGGCTACGGCGGTCTTTCAGACATCGCTCGCTGGTACATCGGCGGTATCCTCAAGCACGCTCCATCACTGCTTGCCTGGACCAACCCAACCGTAAACAGCTACCACCGTCTAGTTCCTGGTTACGAAGCTCCAGTAAACCTTGTTTACTCTGCTGGTAACCGTTCGGCTGCTATCCGCATCCCAATGACCGGAACCAACCCGAAGGCAAAGCGTATTGAGTTCCGCGCGCCAGACGCTTCGGCAAACCCATACTTCGCTTTCGCAGCGATGCTTATGGCAGGTCTTGACGGTATCAAGAACCGCATCGAGCCAATGGCACCGGTTGACAAGGACCTTTACGAGCTACCTCCAGAGGAAGCAAAGAACATCCCTCAGGTTCCTGGTGACCTAGAGTCAGTTCTTCAGGCACTCGAGGCAGACCACGACTACCTACTTCAGGGCGATGTGTTCACCAAGGACCTAATCGAAAACTGGATCGACTACAAGCGTGTAAACGAGATCAAGCCACTATCGCTTCGTCCGCACCCTTACGAGTTCGAGCTTTACTTCGGTTGCTAAGTAACTAAGTAAAAAGCCCTCAGGAGAAATCCTGAGGGCTTTTTCTTATTGGCCGTAAAAGAGGCGTTCGAACACCATTCGAGAACGCCTGGTGAACGCGAGATAGTCTTGCTCGAGCGCCGATGCTGAACCTCTCGGGTATTCCAGAATTCTGGCCATACCTTCGAGCTGTTTTCGGTCAGTGGTCAAAACGTCACTTCTCCTGGTTCCCCAAAGAACCACAGCAGATCGAACACGTGACGCCAACTTCCAGGCCTCTTCCAGAACCGTGGCATCGTGGCGCTCAATCAGCCCTTCGGCTACACACGCCTCTAGCGCTTCCAGCGTCTTTGGAGTTCTAATCGATGGGTGCTTAGCTCCGTTGGAGAGTTGCATCAACTGAACCAACCATTCCACGTCACTTAGTGAACCACGCCCAAGTTTTAG
>JBEDKG010000038.1:0-3305 GCA_041172205.1 Actinomycetota bacterium
CCCATCACGTAAGGAAGGTGACCGAAACGTGGGATGAAAGTTGTAATTCCCGCTTCGACCATCGCGTTGTAAAGCGCAATCTGGCGAGGAGTTGAAGACAGTAGGTCTTCCCCGCGAAGCACGTGGGTGATACCCATCAGAGCGTCGTCAACCGGGTTCACCAAAGTGTAGAGCGGTTGACCGTTCGGGCGAACCACAACGAAGTCAGGGAACGAACCAGCTGGGAAAACAATCTCGCCGCGAACCAGGTCGTCAAACTTAATGTCAACATCTGGAACACGAAGTCGAAGCGCTGGCGCAACATCGCTCTTGCGATACTGCTCACGAGTTGCCTCGTCGCGCTCCCAGTTGCCGTAACCCTGCTGCTTTGGGCGACCCTCGGCCTCGTTACGAGCATCGATCTCTTCGGCGTTCATCCAAGACTCGTAGATGTGGCCGGAAGCTTTCAGCTTCTCAATGACCTCTTGGTAAATGTGCCCGCGCTCAGACTGACGGTAAGGCTCGTTCGGCCCACCGACCTTCACGCCTTCGTCCCAGTTCAAACCAAGCCAGCTAAGTGCGTCCAGGATCATGTCGAAAGACTCTTCGCTGTCTCGCTCGGCGTCGGTGTCTTCAATGCGGAACACAAACTTACCGCCGGTGTGACGAGCGTAGGCCCAGTTAAAGAGAGCGGTTCGAACCAAACCAACGTGCGGAAGACCGGTTGGCGAAGGGCAGAAACGAACTACAACGTCTGAGCCGGTTGCGGTTGTGAAAGGAGCGGTAATTCCTGAAGTCATAATGCCTTCAAGTCTAGGCGACAGGGTTGCGCAGAACTCCGATGCCCTCAATCTCAACCTCGACAACATCGCCAGGAACAATGTTCTGGATGCCGGCTGGGGTTCCTGTGAAGATTACGTCGCCAGGAAGGAGGGTCATGGCTTCGGTTACGTGAGCAATGATTTCGCGAACGTTGAAGATAGTCTTGTCGATTGCATCGCGCTGGCGAATGTCGCCGTTCACGCGAGTCTCAATGATCTGACCTTCAGGTTCAAACTCGGTTTCAATCCAAGGACCTAGCGGGCAGAAAGTGTCGAAACCCTTGGCTCTCGCCCACTGGCCGTCGCGGGTTTGCAGGTCACGTGCCGAGACGTCGTTTCCAATGGTGAAACCCCAGACATAGTCCATGGCTTCCTCTTCGGAAACGTTTTTGGCTAGCTGACCGATGACGATTACGAGTTCACCCTCAGGGTCAACGTCGGTGGTTACCTTCGAAGGAATCACAATCGATTCTTCTGGACCGATAAGCGCGCTGGTTGGCTTGAAGAAGATCAGAGGTTCGGTTGGAGTTCCGAGACCCATCTCGTCGGCGTGCTCCTGGAAGTTCTTGCCAATGCAGAGAATTTTCGTGGTCGGTAGAACCGGCGGCATCAACTGAACATCCTTAAGCGGGATGCGGTCACCACTGGTTTCGTAATTGTTGAATAGCGGGTGACCCTTGAACAGAACTAGTTCCGGACCATCAACTAGACCCCAAGCTGGTACGCCTTTGTAAGCAAACTTTGCGATCTTCATTTAAGCCAGTTTATAGAGCCAACCGTGTCGGTCTTCCACAGTTCCGTACTGAATTCCGGTTAGTTCTTCGCGAAGGCTCACGGTTAGTGCGCCAGGCTCGGCATCGGCTGAACCAATGGTCTCGTTCTTGCTAGCAAATTGGCCAACCGGAGTAATCACGGCAGCAGTGCCACAGGCAAATACTTCGACGATTTCGCCGGAATTAATTCCGTCACGCATTTCGTCCAAAGTAATCTTGCGTTCCTGCACTTCAATGCCGCGGTCCTTGATTAGCTGGATAACCGAGTCGCGGGTGATGCCGTGAAGAATGGTTCCGTCTAGTGCTGGGGTGGCAACGTGGCCGTCTTTGAAGACGAAGAACAGGTTCATGCCACCTAGCTCTTCGATGTAGGTCGCGGTTTCGGCGTCGAGGAACATAACCTGCGAGCAACCCTGCTCATAACCCTCGGTCTGAGCCTGAAGTGAGGCGGCGTAGTTTCCACCGGTCTTAGCTTCACCGGTACCATGACGACCTGCGCGAGCCGAGTCCAGTGCAATCCAAATCTTGACCGGCTTGATACCGCCGGTGAAGTAAGGACCAACCGGACTGGCGATTACGCGATACTCGGCACGGTGAGCTGGGCGCACACCAAGGAAGTCTTCGGCAGCAATTTCAAATGGACGGAAGTAAAGAGTCTTTTCATTTACTGGCTCTGGAACCCAGTCGCCGTCGACTTCCATCAACTTCACGAGCGACTCAACAAAGAGTTCCACTGGAACTTCTGGCAGTGCCATGCGCTTAGCCGAACGCTGCAGACGCTTTGCATTCTCGAATGGGCGGAAGGTCCAGATCGAACCATCGGCGTGACGGTAGCCCTTGATGCCTTCGAAGATTTCCTGGCCGTAGTGAAGCACGGCAGCTGCAGGGTCCATCAGAATTGGGCCGTAAGGAATTACCTCAGCGCTCACCCAGCCCTTGTCCTGTTCCCAAACACAGACCACCTGGTGGTCGGTGCGAACAGCACCGAAGACCGGAGCCTCAAGCACAGCCTCGCGCTGCGCAGCCGGCATTGGCTTCTCGTTACGAGTGATCTTCCATTCGATGCTCATGTGTTTCCTTTGTTAGAGCTTTGCCAAAATGCTGGCGGCAACTTCTTCGGTGGTGCGCTTGGCATCGCCACGAGTTGCAAGGTCGTCGGCTACCGCGCGCTCAATACGAGCAGCAGCAACAGGGTTCTTGAGGTGTTCAAGAAGTAGAGCAGCCGAAAGAATCGCTGCGGTTGGGTCGGCCAGGTTCTTGCCAGCGATGTCTGGGGCTGAACCGTGAACAGGTTCAAACATGCTTGGGAATTCGCCCTCAGGGTTGATGTTTCCAGAAGCACCAAGACCAATACCGCCACCAATAGCCGCAGCTAGGTCGGTGATGATGTCGCCGAACAGGTTGTCGGTCACAATGACGTCGAAGCGCTCCGGATCGGTGACCATAAAGATTGTCGCGGCGTCGATGTGAAGGTAGTCAACCTTGACGCTTGGGTATTCTTTCGCAACCTCGGTCACGGTGTTCTGCCAAAGCCAACCGGCGTGCACTAGCACATTGTGCTTGTGAACCAAAGTGAGCTTCTTGCGATCGCGCTCGGCAGCGAGGTCGAACGCGTAGCGAACCAAACGCTCAACACCGAACTTGGTGTTCACCGAAACCTCGTTAGCAACCTCATTTGGAGTGCCAACACGAATCGCTCCGCCGTTACCAACGTATGGACCCTCGGTGCCCT
>JBEDKG010000039.1:0-7853 GCA_041172205.1 Actinomycetota bacterium
GTAATTCGGTTTGATTCTGGAATTTCGAACCGAACCAGGCGCTGTCGGCAGGGCCGTACTTGAACAGTCCGGCGCGTTCAGCCTTTTCCAAGAGTTCTAGTGCAAGCGAACGATCGCGGAACCGGTTGAGGCCGGCAAGGTCAACCTTGGCCGTGCTGGTTGGTGCGTTTGGCATGGCAGCCAATTTGGCCAGGTTTTCCAAAACCTCTAGTAGCGAGAACCCTAGCGTTTCATTACGTTTACTCAGTTGGTCCAGATAGTTTTCGAGTCGGGTTGCGCTGGCTTCACGGTGAACCCCGGCTTCTACCAAATCAACGGAGTGAGACTTCTCATAACGAGAGATCGCGCCAACCACGTCCATCCAAATGCTGGAACTTCTAACCAACAGACCACCGAGTCCGATGTCAGACAAGCGCTCAGAAAGTTCATTGATGGTCTGGCGACGCGGCGTAACCACCATGACGCTCTTCCCATCGTGAACCAATGCACTAAGAACATTCACAACGGTTTGGGTGTAACCCGAACCAGGAAGAGTCTCCACGGCAAAGCTGTCGCCTCGGACCGCTCTGGAAACGATTCGCTTTTGGGTGCTGTCGGCATCCGCTACCAAGCGCGGGTCCTCAAGCACTTCCTGCGAGTTATCCGGAACCTCGGCAACCTCGGCTAATTGGCGAAGCAGCAGACTTCCTTCAGGCTTGATGTCGGCTTCCATGAGCGAAGGTTCTACCGCAAAATTCCCGATCACCAGCGCGCGCTGGAATTGCACGTTGGCGTCTGAATCCAAAAGGGAGGCCATGTAGTCAATAACGGAAATTGGCAGCAGATCGGTCGCGTTACTTAGTAATCCCAAGACTTTCGACGAATCCAGGGAAACCCCGTAAGTGTGAAATAGTGCGGCAACCAGGGCCGGATTTACGAACGGAGAACCCGCTCGAGTTAGCTCAAAGTCATCGGTCTTTCGAATCAGCTGAATGGGCCACAGCAAAATTGGAAGGTTTAGGTCAAAACCGTCCTGCTCCAAACTCGCCAAACCTCCAACAAGGTAGCTGGTGTGGATTCCGTAATTGTCTAGGTGGTTTACCGTCTTGGCTTTGATTCGCCTTGCCGTGGTGAGCGCCTTTGCGAAAGCTAGAGGCTCTCTAACAAGGTTGGAAAGCAGTGAGGTACCGCTTGAAGTAAATTGAGCGATACCGCCCGGGTGAGAGCGGTCCAGATCGATTTGACCGTAATCGTTCACCGCAAAATTGGTTAGCCCGTTGGTCTTACCGATGTCACGAATTTCTCGGATCCAGGCGTCCCAGTTAATCCGCGAAACGATTGAGTTCTCTTCCACACTCTTAGGCTAACGGGCTAAAGGTATATTTGGTTGAAGCCACTAGCCTCCGTAGCTCAGTGGATAGAGCAGAGGTTTCCTAAACCTTGTGCGGAAGTTCGATTCTTCTCGGGGGCACTTTTTAAGCAGCCGTTGGCAACCCTAAGAATTCGTCCCATTCGGGTTCCAAGCGCTCAACGCCACGAACCAGCCACTGCATTCCGGTCGGCATCCTTGGAGTAGTTTTCAATTCCCAACCAAGCTCTTGCAAAGTTCGGTCGCTCTTTTGGTTGTTGCAGCGGAAGCAGCAAGCCACCAAGTTATCCCAGGTGTCGGTGCCGCCCTTGGACTTTGGTTGAACATGGTCGATCGTATTTGCAGGTTTGGCGCAATAGGCGCAGCGCCAGCCATCGCGGCGAAGCACTCCCCTGCGGGTCACCGGAATCTTTCTGGTGGTCGGAACTCGCACGTAGCGACTCAGAAGTATCACCGAAGGCAGCTTGAGGGTTTCGGTGGCACTGTGGACTTCCTGTTCCCCCGCGCCCGCCAAGACGGTCGCTTTCTGATTCAAGACCAGGATTAGCGCTCGCTTGAACGACACCACACCCAGCGGTTCATAGCCCGCGTTAAGAACTAAAGTCCTCATGACCCTCCTAACAAAAAACGCGCCACCATGACAGGTGACGCGCTAGTAGACGCAAATAGCTTGAAGTTGTATCCGATGGTGTTGGTGACCCATGACTACTCCTTACAAGCAACTTGTTTTCAGAGTAAGACTTGGTGGCAAAAACCGCGCAAACGCAACGGTAACAATTTAGTGAACTTTTACTTATAGATGCGAACGAAGTGAACCGCGTAAGGTTCGTCGTAGATTTCAGCAAGTTTTACGGAGTCGCCCGGTTTAGGAGCGTGGATCATGTTCCAGCCACCGGCGTAAATTCCAAGGTGTCCGCCGTCATTCCAAATCACGAGGTCTCCAGGTTGCGCATCCTTGGCGCGAATCAATTTACCTCTGCGGCTTTGGGCGTGAACCGAGTGGGCCAGTGAAATACCAAACTGAGAAAAGACATAGCGAGAGAAACCCGAGCAGTCGAAACCAGCTGGAGTTGAGCCACCGAAAACGTAGGGAACGCCAATGTACTTTGAAGCCACCTTGATGATTTGGGCGCCGGTAGCCGAATCGTATGGCGGGTTCTTCAGATAATCCTCAGCGGTGTAACCACTCCAGGCACGGTAACGGTTCAGCGTTGCGTTTCGAAGAGCTGCAGCAGAAGTCGTTTTGGCTCCACCGCGGTCGGTGACGATTTGGTTTCCAAGACTGTCAACAACAAGTTCCTGAGTGTCTTGATTTAGGTTGCCGGCACCGTTCAGTGCGGTTACCGCTGGACTAAAAGCATATGCCGGCAGAGTAAAGGCGGCGAAAAGTCCGGCAGCAACAGAAAAAGTTACCGTGCTGGTCAGGTTACGTCGGAAAGTTTGACGACTTACACCGGACACCACTCGCGAGGTGAATGAAACTGACTTGCCTTCGCGAACTGAAGTTTCGACCTCAAGCATGCGTGCTACTCGCTCGGCGCTCTTGGCGGCACGAGCCTCGGCGCGTGAGCGCTTTGCTGCTTGCTTATCTAGGACGGATTTACGACTGGTCAGTTCAAACTGCTCTAAGACGTTTACCTTAACGTCTGCACGTCGTCGCCCGCTCGGCTTTTTGGCCAAAGCTAACCTCCGTGTTCACGGTCGTTGGAAGGTCAAGTTTACCCCAAGTGGGGTGTTTAAGCGATTTGCTAAGCGTCTACGTAGAAGTGCAAGGCGATGTCGTGGTCTACAGCCAAGCCCTCAACCGAGCCTGAAGCGCTTATAAACACTCGGCTGTCAGCGTGTTCAACGTCCAGTTTCGCTCCTGGCAAAATACCCAAAACTTTCAGCTGATTCAAAAACTCTGGGTCGATTTGGATGGGTTCACCAATTCGTCGAAGCGTTAGACCTTTGCCTCTGCCTTCGCTATCTAGAGCTTTGAGGAGACTTACACAACCGTCGGTAAAGCCAGGATTCAAATCCAAACCAAGTTCATCAAGACCAGGGATTGGGTTTCCATAAGGAGAACGGTCTGGTGCATCAATTAGCGCGATGATCTTGCGCTCAACCTGTTCACTGATTA
This sequence comes from Actinomycetota bacterium, assembly GCA_041172205.1. Classification (GTDB taxonomy): domain Bacteria; phylum Actinomycetota; class Actinomycetes; order Actinomycetales; family Microbacteriaceae; genus Rhodoluna. The sequence goes on from JBEDKG010000039.1 coordinate 3,471, forward strand.
CGTGTTCCCAGCGGCAGGCTTCCTCGTGCACAAACTCCCACTCGAGGCCAATCACATCGGCTAGCAAACGCTCAGCCAAACGGTGCTTGCGCATGACTCGCGTAGCCTGGGCTAGACCTTCTGGAGTCAATTCCAACTGGCGGTCGTCGCGCACCAAAAGCAGCCCGTCGCGTTCCATGCGCGCCACGGTTTGCGAAACGGTTGGACCGGAATGGTCGAGGCGTTCCGAGATGCGCGCTCGCATCGGAACCTGACCTTCTTCGATAAGTTCTAGGACGGTTCGCAGATACATTTCTGTGGTGTCAATCAGATCGTGCAAGTGCGAACTCCTTCCTGTGCTTTCGTCAAGGATAATTGACTCATGAGCGAAATTATCATTCCTAACAACTTGCTTCCTGCCGACGGCCGTTTTGGCTGTGGTCCTTCGAAGGTTCGACCTGCCCAGCTGGCCGCTTTCGCAGCTGAGGGTGCTTCGCTCATGGGAACCTCACACCGCCAAGCGCCGGTCAAGAACCTTGTAAAGCGCGTTCAGAACGGCCTAATGGACCTGTTCCACAACCCCGAAGGCTACGAAATCGTCATTGGTAATGGCGGTTCTACCGCTTTTTGGGATGTTGCTGCATTTTCGCTTGCGGAGCAGAAAGCCCAGAACCTTGTGCACGGCGAGTTCGGCAATAAGTTTGCCAGCGCTTTGAGCGCGCCATGGCTAACCAAGCCAACCGTTCTGAACGGTGAGCCAGGTTCACGACTAGAACTTCAGGCTGAGGCAGGCGTAGACATCTATGCCTACCCGCAGAACGAAACCTCAACCGGTGTGGTTGCTCCGGTCCAGCGCATTGCGGGCGTTGACTCCGGTGCCCTATTCCTAACCGATGCCACTTCGGCCGCCGGAGGAATCGACTTTGACCCACTCGAAACCGATGTCTATTACTTTGCTCCTCAGAAAAACTTCGCATCCGACGGCGGGCTCTGGTTTGCACTCATGTCTCCAGCAGCCATTGAACGTGCCGAACGCATCGCAGCCTCGGATCGCTACATCCCAGAGTTTTTGAGCCTCAAGACCGCAATCGACAACTCGCGCTTGAACCAGACTCTGAACACCCCAGCTATTTCAACACTGTTCCTGCTTGCTGAACAGATTGACTGGATGAATGAAAATGGTGGCCTGGCTTGGGCAGATGCTCGAACTCGCGAAGCCTCCAACCTGATTTACAACTGGGCTGAAGCGAACCAGTTTGCTACGCCTTTCGTTACCAACCCAGAGCACCGCTCGCAGGTTGTATCGACCATCGATTTCGAGGGCATCGACGCTTCGGCAATTTCCAAGGTGCTTCGCGCTAACGGAATCGTTGATGTTGAGCCTTACCGCAAGTTGGGTCGCAACCAGTTGCGCATCGCAACTTTCACCGCAACCGATGCAGCCGATGTGGCTCAACTTTTGAAAGCCATCGACTACGCAATCGAGCACCTCGGCTAGTGAAGTTTTTCGTAAAGGAAGAAGACCGCCGGCCAGATCCTGCGCCGGTTAAAAGTAATGCCAGAGCGGTTGCTCTGGCAGGACTTGTTATTTGGGCTCTCGCCTTAATTGCTTTTCTTGTTTTTCCGGCGATTCTTCCAGCTGAAAAATCGTGGTGGCTTGCGACCTGCGTCGTTGGCTTCTTCCTCGGGCTCTTCTTCTACATCAAATTCGGTCGTAGCAAGTAGCACTTCCTCGGCTTGCTCGATGGTCTCCTCTTCTGGAGCATCAACCAACTCAAGTTCCTCTTCGTCTTCGCCTTCGTCTTCCGAGGTTTCTTCCTCTAGAGCCTCGGCAGCTTCTGCCGCTTCAGCTGCAGCCTGCGCCTCAAGCTCTGCCTGCAGAGCCTTGTAGTCGGCTAGACGCTCAGACCAAGGAACCCACTTGGGTGCGATAAGCGCTCCATCACCCGGCATCATTACGACTTCCGAGATGGTTGGCTCTTGACCTTCTGGCTGGTAGATAGTTACCGACCAAAACCAGCCAACATAGCCGCGAAGAGTGCTTTCAAAAATGTAGCTGCGAAGACCTGGTTCTTCTTCGTCGGTGCGAATGTAGTTTCCTACAGCACGACGACCACCGGTCAGGCGGGCTGCCTCACCAGCGTATTCACTGAGATCTTTGAGATTACTCATCTAGGTCATCGGCAACGCGTCGCAGGATTGCTGCAATGCGACGTGCCTTCTCCGGCTCTGGGCGGCGGCCATTCTTGAACGATGGGCCAAGGCCGTCCAGGAGACGAATCAAATCTTGAACGACGGCAGCTAGGTCGTCGGCGTTGCGGCGGTTTGCCTGAACCAGAGAAACCGGTGCTTCCAGAATGCGCACGCTCATTGCCTGGGCACCACGCTTCGAATCGACCACACTGTATTCAATACGGGTGCCGTTCTTGACTGCGGTCATACCATCGGGTAGCGCTGAAGCGTGCAGGTAAACCTCGGCACCTTCATCGGACTGGATAAAACCAAAACCCTTGATGTCATCAAAAAACTTCACTTTGCCGGTTGGCATTCGTGCACCTCCATGTGTTGAACCTCTATTTTACCGACCCTTTGAGACAGGTATCCTAAAAGGATGGCAAACTCTGGAAATGGTCGTGCACGACTAGAAAATATCTTGGCCGCTATGGCGGTTGGCTTGGTAGCAATTTCGGTACTTTCAATCATCGGTCTGATGTTGCTCAGTCGAATTGTTGACACCTCGTCATTCATTTTGATTCCTTACATCGGGCTACCGACTGCAGCACTTTTGATCATCACCCTTTTGGTTTTGCAGATGCGCAAGAAAAGCGGTTCCAACTAATTCATGAGTGAACTCAGGCAGTTAGTCGAAGCACTAAGGGGGTTGTCTGACGACGGCCTTCGCTCATTGGTTGCAGCTCGACTAATTCCGCTCAGTAACATCGACGATTTCTATTCGCTCGCCGAGATTCTGAATTCGCCAAAAAGTTACGCCTCGGTGATTGGTTCACTGAGTCGCAGACAACTCTCGACGCTCTCAGCAATCTCCGAAGGCGAAGCCGTCAAGGTTGACGAATTTGACAGCTTGCTGAAACTTCAGTTGGTCTATCGCGATCAAGGGAAAGCCAAAGCCTACGACTCACTTTTGGAGCAACTTAAAGCCAATAAAGCCTTCACCCGTAGCCTTCGAGTTGTTGGCGAACAGCCGACAGCGCCGAACCAGACAGACATTGACAAAAACTGCGGACTCGTTGCGTTCGAAACCATGCAGGCACTAACCGAGCTAATTTTCGATCTGGAGAAGCACCTAATTCGGGAAGTCGGTAAGGGTGGCGTTGGGCTTCCCGATGTGAAACGTTTGGCTTCTGCCCTTGGCAAGCCAAATGATTTTGCGAAGGCAACCTTTGCGCTGGCCGGTCGCCTCGGATTGATGACCTTGAGCCAGGGTCGGCACCTCCTGACTGCCGAAGCCATTGAGTGGTTGGACCAAGACCAGCTTGCTCGCATGAAAACTCTGTACTCAAATTTCACCGACTTGCTCGGCCCTGAGCTTTCCCAGGAGTTAGCAACACTCACGGCAGGTGCTTCCCTCAGACTTTGGCTAGAAGAGCAGTTTCCGCTCGCTGAGAACACGGTTGGTTCCAGGATTGGTCAGATTCTTCTCAGCGCTGAAAGTTTTGGCTTGACCTTCGAAGAACACACCGCAAGTTGGTTTAACTCAGCGGTTGCCGGCTCCAAGTCGTTCGAGAAATTGATTTCGTCAAACCTGCCGGCGGTTCAGGAACGAATCATTCTGCAGGCCGATCTCAGCATCATTGCCCCGGGTCCGCTTCCAACCAAGATTGAGGCTCTCCTCCGCCGTTTCGCCAACACCGAAAACATCGGCTTGGCCTCGACCTACCGTTTGAGTGCCCTTAGCGTTTGTCACGGTTTAGAGACCGGTCTAACCACCGAAGAGATTGCCGAAATTCTGAGCGAGGCATTTGGTTCGAAACTGCCACAGCCGGTGGAATACCTGCTTGCTGAAGTGAAGAGCAGATTTGGTCGTCTGGTTGTCACCGATTCAAAAATTGGAGAGAGTCGGTCAACTATTGAAAGCTCCGACAATGTGCTGCTCACCGAAATCGGCAACGATCCGCGTCTTCGTCCGTTCTCGCTGATTCGTCCTAGCAATGAAAAGCTCAGTTGCCGGTTTGAACCTTCAGTGGTCTATTTCGGATTGCGCGAGTGCGGCTACCTAGCTATTCGCAAAGACGAAAATGGAAAAGTTGTGTCACCAATCGAGTCCGCGGAAACTGCAACCAATCAGAGTGCTCTAAACAAGTGGGACGAACGAATCGCGAAGCTTCGTGAAGCCGACCTGAGCTCGGCGAAGGCTGGCAACGACGAAGTGATGACCCGACAGGT
>JBEDKG010000040.1:0-6538 GCA_041172205.1 Actinomycetota bacterium
TATGGCTTGGTCATGAGCTTCCCGCCATCGGCATGAGTTGCCATTCCAATGATGTTCGGAACCATGACCCAGTCGGTGGCATCGATGAACTGCTCGCGCATCCAGTCGAGGAACTCCTGCGGGTTCACACCCGTGGTCAACGCCAAGTTGCTCAATACCATCAGTCGCGGAATGTGATGCGTCCAGGAGCGAGCCTCAACATCGGCCACCACCGAGCCTACGCAGTTCATCTTGGTCTTGCTGGAGTCCCGGAACAACGGAAGCAACGGGCGATTGGCGCCGAGCTGATTTTCGTTGCGGTAATCCTCACCCAAGAACCAATACATTCCATTGATGTATTCGCGCCAGCCAATAACTTGGCGAACAAAAGCTTCGACGGATTCGATCGGCCCCTCGCCAGCTTCAAAGGCTTTCAAAACAGCGGCGATAACCTCGCGCGCATGCAGCAGACCGTTGTTCAGGTAAGGGCTAAGAAGGGAATGGTGAAGTGCCCAGTTTTCTTTGGTGATGGCATCCTCGTATGGACCAAAACCTTTCAAACTGTTTTCAATGAAGTAATCCAGCTGCTTCAAAGCACCGGCACGAGTGGTTGCCCAGGTTGAAGTTGGAACGTAATCCAACTGCTTTGCTACCAACTCATCGATCTCATCCCTAGTGTGCTCTAGGTAGGCAGGCCAGGTGTAGTTCTTCGGTGGCGGCAGTCGGTTATCGGCGTCGTAGTTCCAACGACCGCCAACCGGGTCTGGGCCTTGCATCAAGATACCCAACCGAACTCTTTGAGCTCGATAGAAGTTTTCCATCACGTAGGTCTTCTGCTTCTCTGCCCACTGCATGAACAGAGGACGTGAAGTCAGGAAGAAATCGTTGGACACAAAATTAATTCCGGCGGCGGAGAGCTGAGCAAACTGCTTATGGCTCGACGGCTCGGCACAGAAAATCGGTAGGTCCCCAAGGAACTTCTTAGCCTCGGCTAAGCCATCGAGAGTGGTTGGCGCTTGAAGGTATGTCACCGAGAAGCCAGCCACCTCCAATTCCTTAGCGAAGTGCCTTGCCGATGAAAGTAAAAAGAATAGGCGCTCTTTATGCCAAGGTCGATCCGTAATCATGCGCTGACTCTCAACCAAGACGACCGCATCGGTTTCCGGATTTGCACCGCGAAGCACACCGTAGTTCGCGTTTAAGTGATCGTGAGGAATGTAGAGAATGCGCTGTTTAGCCACGTTTACACCGCTCAGAGCAGTACTTCACGTTGTCCCAGTCTCTCGCCCACTTCTTGCGCCACTCAAACTTCAGCCCGCAACGCTCGCACGTGCGCGGTTCGAAACCGTTCTTGCGCTTAGGAGTGGGTGCCATAGTCCCACTTTACATATGCCAATTCGTTATAAACGTTCAGGAATTACTCAGAGACCTTTCAGGTTCTGCCTGTTGTAAGCCCGCTTTATCGGGATCGCGACGTGCTAGAGAATCACGTCTCAACGACCTTCTTGACTTACAAATACATCGAAGTATTCATCAATGAAAGGTAACAAAATGAATTTCTGGCAGCACAACATTGTTTACAACATGCTTTCGCTTGGTATTGCGAGCATGCTTTTCACCAGCATCTTCCTATGGTTCGCTCGCGAGCGCGTACTTCCTAAGTACCGCATGGCCGTAATGGTTTCTGCAACCGTAACCTCGATCGCCGCATACCACTACGTTCGCATGTTCGACTCGTTCAACGAGGCCTACAAGGTTGGTGGCGACCTAATCGCCGGTTTCGAAGGCTACAACGTTGGCTACCGCTACGTTGACTGGTTCCTAACCGTTCCACTACTACTAGTAGAGCTAGTAGCAGTTATGGGTCTAGCCCGTGCCGTGCAGTCGTCATTGCTAAAGCGTCTGGTTCCAGCCGCAGCTGCCATGATTCTGCTTGGTTACCCAGGCGACATGCACACCCAGTTGTTTGGTCTCTCAAACAGCATGTGGGGTCTACTATCGACTATCCCATTCCTTTACATCATGTACGTTCTCTTCATTGAGATCAGCAAGAGCCTAAAGGCGCAGTCACCTAAGGTACAGGGTCTCCTAAAGACCGCACGTACCCTTCTAGTGGCAACCTGGGGTGTCTACCCAATCACCTTCATCCTCGCGATGAACAACACTGGAGCTCCAAGCTTCGCCGACGTAGTCTCACGCGAAGTTGGATACAGCATCGCTGACATCTTGGCTAAGTGTGCCTTCGGTCTGCTCATCTTCGTAGTTGCACGCGTAAAGTCTGCAGAAGAAAGCAAGGAATTCGCTTCAACCGAATTCAAAGACTAATTGAACAAAAGAAATCCCCCTCTGGTTCGCCAGAGGGGGATTTCTTTTTGGAACTTACTTCCTTAGGAAGGTGGCAGCTAGTGCTCCGCGGATAAACACGTTTTCAGGCGTGACTCCGTTCTTCTGGATAGCAGCTTGCCAAGTTCCTTCAAGGCCGTTATTGGCGTCTGCGTCTTCGTCGTTGTCTAGGTCGCGAATTGCACCGACCAAGATCTGCGATTCGGCACTAACCGGGATGTACTCGGTCCAAGGAACTGGAACCTCGTGCCAGCGGCCGTCTCCTCCAAACATAGGAATGATGTCCACTCGAGGGATACCCCCATAGCCGTAGGCAGTAACCTTCACCGTCGTGGTGTCGCCAGCGCCTCCGACCACAGCGGTCTTCAAAAGGTTTTGAGTTACCGAATCTGGGTGAGCAAAGTTCTGGTGACCTAGGAAGTTAGCCATAGCCTCGTGCTCCCAGAACGAAGTTGCCTTCGAACCAGCCCCAGCCTTGGCTACTGCCATGCTGCGGTTATCGCGGTACATCGGAACCGTGAGTAACGGCGAGAACCCGAAATAAAGCGAACGGAAGAAGTCGTTGTGGAATTGGTTGAAGAACGCTCGCGCCTGAGCAAGCTCCAAAGACTTGAAGATTGCAGGGTCGCCATCGAATGCGGTAGCACTCATGTGGCTGGCTTCAACGAAGTTCACCATCCCCTGCTTCACAAACGAGAAGTCATCGCCGTAGCTGGCTTCTTTATCGTTCAGAATGTTCACCATTTCCTGCTGGGCAAGAGGGGTGAACAGCAAACGGAATTCAATTTCGTTGTCGCGGTCAACCGCATTGAAGAGTGCTTCGAATTCACGGTTCGACATCACGGTGAGGTTTCCTTCACCAGAGTTCACAGCCTTACGCGCCTTCTTCTCCACCTTTTTCACGGCGTGCTCTTTACGCCAGTGATCAATAACGCTGTCGCCAATGCCAGAGAGGTTCGAAGGCCCTCGGCTGAACGAAAGGTTCGGTGCAGCCTCGTGACCATAAATAACCTGGGTGCGGTTCTGGTACTCGGGGAACGGCTTGGTCACGTTGGCGGTTAGCACCTGACTGCGCTGCACCGTTACGTAGTCGCCGTTGGAGTTTCTTACCTGCTCGCTCCAGAAAATGGTGATCGAACCGTAGTAGGTCTTGGAGCCAATCCAGTGCTGGATGTAACGAGCAATGACGAAAGGGTTCTCACGCAAAGAGCCGCCTTGCGAAATTAGAACCGACCGGCCGTCGTTGAACGCCGGCGAAAGTCCATAGTTCGACTGCAGGTCGGCAAGGCGAAGATTCGAGAAGAACGGGTCCAACTTGATGTCTGGATAGGTCTTCATGAACAGCTTGCGAGCGGTCTCCCAGGTGTAAAGCCCGTTGAGTGGCTCCATCTGAGCCCAAGCTTCATCCGACTTCGCGTTTTTCTGCTTCTCCAGTTCGCCGAGCTTATCGTTCAGTTCCTTGACGGCCTTGTTGACCTTCAGGAAGACAAACAACAGCGCTGCGATGGCTGGAGCGAAAAGTAAGTAATACCAATCCTGCAATTGAATAGCGGCGTATACCGAACCAGCCGCAATCACCAGGCTGGCAATACGTGCAAAACGCCACCAGCCTCGAGTTGAACTGCCCTTGTTGATACCCTCTTCGAATTTACGAAGTTCGGCGACGGTCGCAATATTTGCCGGCTCGTCTACTTTTGACGTGCGAACGAGGTCCTCAAAGAACTCACTCACATTGCGTGCGTGAAGATCCTTGAAGTATCCGACGTAGTCCTTTACCGGCTCGTCGAATTCGATCATGCGAAGAAGTTACCTCGTGCTGCCGCCTTGGTCTCAGCCGATGCGGTGAAAGGAATACGAGTGGTGTAACCGTTCTTAGCGGCAACAATCTGCTTGGTTGGCCAAGAGTAGATGTCGGTGTTCCAGGTGGTAACTGAGTCGTTGTAAAGAGTACGAGCAGCAGTGATTTCTTTCTGGAGGTAGCTGTTCTGGCGCATTGCCTCAACAATGTTGTCCTGTGCCTTTAGGTCTGGGTATGCCTCAAAAGCTAGGTTGATACGACCGAACGATCCCTCTAGAGCTGCCGAAGCCTGGTTGCGCTCTGCATCGCTGTTTGGGTTTACTCCACCGCGGTATGCCGCAACGGTTTTCATTACGTCTTTGTCTAGCTCAATCGACTTCGCAAGAATCGACGCAAGGTTCTCAAGAATCACAACGCGCTGTTCTAGGAAGTTGTCAATCTGCGAAGCGTTTGCCTGCATACGCTGCTGAAGCTTACGAAGGTAAGCCAAGGCGTTGGTCTTCATGATTGCGAAGATGATGCCAGGCAGAATTCCAACAACCCCACCAATGGCTGCCTGCATTGCATCGCCGTTTGCTAGGTAAGCGATACCTGCGAATAGCGGAATCGGAATAATCCATATAGCAATGTCGAAGAACTTGGTTCCAGCACTGATTTCAACTTTTAGCTGCTTGTCGATGACGTTAACATCGCGACCTTCAGCGTTTACCGGACCCGTAGTTTCGTCGAGTTCGTTGGCCATGGTTACCCCCTAGAGTGTTGTTTCTAGCGCATCTTGCGCAGTGAGACCAATGCTACTAGTTGATACCGACAAGAGAAATCGCTACTTGGAGCAGGTTTGACTCTCAACCTTTTTATCGCTTACGAAATACTCGATCAACACGTTATTCAGGCATGGGATGTCGTATCCAGCCGCTGGACCGTGAACCGACGACTCAACTGAAATCAGCGGTGACTTAAGCAGCCTTGCCGTGTCCTTGGCGAACGCAAACGGGGTTACCGACTCGTTGAGCGAACCGATAATCAACAACGGCTTTCCAGAAGTGTTGGTGCGAACCAATGGCGTTTTCGGAGGATCTGGAATCGTCCAGTCGTTCCGAGCGATCTCGGCCCAGTCGAGACCAAGGGATGGACCGTAGTATTCGTAACCGCTGGCGTCCTCGCCCAATGCAGTCCACATCGGTGCAACCGCCCTAATTTGGCGTCCCATGTCTTTCTGCTCTTCCACCGACATATCATCTGGGGCGTAGTCCATGGAGTTCACGATGGTCATGACCTCAAACTGATTTGAACGAACTAACTTCTTATCGGCAAGAGTCTTGCCCTCCAAAGTGTTCGCGTCATAGCCGTCGAGGTTCAAAGCGCTGTACTCGAAGTTGCCGTTCCAACCGTATTTCTCCAGTTCATCCATGGCGCGGTTGAAGTACTTGATTGCGTCTGCCTCTGGCCAATAGTTCAGAGCCAAAATACCCCTGGTTAGCAGTCCTTCAGAGCTCACCGGATAGCCAGGAACTTTCTCACTCTCCACATAACCGGCATAGCCAATCAGCTCATCGTCGTCGGCCGCCTGGCGGTAAGACAAAAGACGCTTCCAAGCTTCGTCGAAGGTGATGCCAGCGTGAGCAGCATAGGCAGTCAGATAAGTTGTGAGCTTTTCTTCCATGCCCTTTGAATCTTCAACAGCACTCTTGATTGGGTCGCTATCCACTGTGGTTGGGCTATCCAGGACAATCTTTCCAACATGGGTCGGATACTTGGTGACATAGAACCCAGCAATCGTTGTGCCATAGGAAGTGCCGATGAAGTTGAGGTCTTTTTCCCCGGTAACCACTCGACGCATCAATTCCAAATCGTCAACGACATGATCGGTTGACATCGTCCACCACAACGGGTTCCGCTTCACGCAGTCGGTGTAGTACTTATCTGAGGCAGCAATTCCTGACTTCACCTCGGCAAGCGACGAAGCCGAACCTTCGCCTTCGAAATAACTAACAAAATCTAGTTCGTCTGAACACTTAATTTCGGTTCCGTCACTGAACTTGGACGCACCAACACCGCGAGGATCGAAACCAATGATGTCGTAGTGTGCCAACAAATCTTCAGGGAAATTAGACCACTGAAGCTTCTCGATTCCTGAACCACCAGGACCACCAGGGTTGATAAAAATAGTCCCCATGAAATCAGCTTCCGATGCCTTGTGAATACGCATCATCTGAATCTTGAAATCCTTACCCTTATCGAATCCGGTGTATAAAGCCGGAACCAACATCGAAGCACAGGTAACAGTCGAAGACTTGAACACCTCTGACTGTGTGTCCTTCTTCATCAAGGAAGAATCACACTCACCCCAAGAAAGCACTTGAGACTGGTAAGAAGCAAGGTCTAGCTTCGCCGAACAGCCCGCCGACAAAGTGACCA
>JBEDKG010000041.1:0-3283 GCA_041172205.1 Actinomycetota bacterium
ATCCAGCGGGTGTAAATTCCAAACTTGCCGTTGCCACCAATAAAGGCTGGGTCGTTCACAATCTTTTCGTGGAACGGAAGAACGGTTGGCATACCGTGAACTTCCATTTCGGCGAGAGCACGTCGTGAGCGAGCTAGCGCTTCTTCACGGGTTTTGCCGGTAACGATTAGCTTGGCGATCATCGAGTCGAACGAGCCAGAAACGACGTCGCCAGACTGAATGCCGGTGTCAACGCGAACACCAGGACCGCCTGGAGCCTTGAACACGTGAACCGAACCAGGAGCTGGCATGAAGTTCTTGCCGGCGTCTTCGCCGTTGATGCGGAACTCGAACGAGTGACCGCGAACCTCAGGGTCGGCGTAGTCAAGCACGCCACCTTCGGCCAAGCGGAACTGCTCGCGAACCAGGTCTAGTCCGGTTACTTCTTCAGAAACTGGGTGTTCTACCTGCAGGCGGGTGTTGACCTCTAGGAACGAGATGGTTCCATCTTGGGCAACTAGGAACTCACAGGTTCCCGCACCAACGTAGCCAACCTCTTTCAAGATTGCCTTCGATGAGTCATAGAGGCGCTTGACCTGGTCGTCTGAAAGGAACGGAGCTGGAGCTTCTTCAACTAGCTTCTGGTGACGACGCTGAAGTGAGCAGTCGCGAGTTGAAACCACAACAACGTTGCCGTGTTCGTCGGCTAGGCACTGGGTCTCAACGTGACGTGGCTTCTCCAGGTACTTCTCAACGAAGCATTCACCGCGACCGAAGGCTGCGATAGCTTCACGGGTAGCCGACTCGAAAAGTTCGGCAACTTCTTCCTGCTTGTAGGCGACCTTGATGCCACGGCCACCGCCACCGAAAGCTGCCTTGATGGCAACCGGCAGACCGTGAACGGCAACGAAGTCTAGAACTTCCTGAGCGCCTTCAACCGGGTTGATGGTTCCAGGGGCCAGCGGAGCGCCAACTTTTTCAGCAACGTGACGAGCTGAAACCTTGTCGCCTAGGCGTTCAATGGCATCGGCGCTAGGACCGATCCAAATGATGCCAGCCTTGATGACTTCGCGAGCGAACTCGGCGTTCTCGGCTAGGAATCCGTAGCCAGGGTGAATAGCGTTTGCGCCAGATTCTTTGGCAATCTTCAAAATCTTGTCGATGACTAGGTAGGTCTCAGCCGAGGTGGTGCCGTTTAGTGCGTAAGCCTCGTCGGCAACCTTTACATGCAGGGCGTCGCGGTCTTGGTCGGCGTAAACCGCTACCGAGCCGATGCCAGCGTCTTTGGCGGCGCGGGCAATGCGCACCGCAATCTCGCCACGGTTGGCAATTAGGACCTTCGTAATCTTGCGTTCAGTCATGCAGACAAGCCTATTCGTTCGTAAAGGGTTTTAGCGGTTCCAAAAGCTTGTGTATTCAACGCCCAGAATGCGAGACAGGTCGCGCAGTGTAGGCAATGAAAGCCCGATGACGGTGTGGGTGTCACCCTCGATGCGTGAAATAAACGCACCGCCGAGGCTGTCCACGGTGAAAGCGCCGGCGACCTTGAGCGGTTCGCCGGTTGCCACGTAGGCATCGATTTCGGCGTCAGAGATGTCGGCAAAGTGCACGGTGGTAGACGAAGTTTTTCCCGTGGCAGGTGGCATGGCAGCCTTGGTTCGGTTGTCGATTAGCCAGTGCCCGGAGTGCAAGACACCCGAGTTGCCTCGAAGCTGCTTCCAGCGAGCTGTGGCAACTTCTGGTTCATGTGGCTTGCCGAGAGTTTTTCCACCGAATTCCAGTGCTGAGTCGCAACCAATGATGATCGCGTTCTGGGCATCTGGGTGAGAAACTACAGCCTCTGCCTTGGCCTTAGCCAAAAGCAGAACCAAGTCTTCAGAAGAGCCGATTAGGCCCATGGCTTCGGCTCTCGCCCCAACCGCTTCCTCATCAACTTCAGGGGCGATGGTGATGGGTTCGATGCCTCCCGCGCGAAGCAGAGAAAGCCGTGCTGGAGAAGTTGATGCTAGAACGAGGCGAGTCACGCCTAGATTCTGGCACACTTGAGAGGTGAATAAGACTGAATCATGGGTAGGCCGTTCCTTCGAAGTAGATATTGAGAAGGTCGCCCACGGCGGAATCTTTGTGGCACGCCACGAAGGTCGCGTGGTGTTCGTCTCGCACGTACTGCCTGGCGAGCGCGTCAAGGTTCGAGTCTTTGAAGATGCCGGCAAAGGTTTTTGCCGTGCCGAGCCAATTGAAATCATCAAGTTTTCACAGGACCGTGTAACTCACTTCTGGAAAGAAGCTGGAGTTGGCGGTGCCGGCGGTGCCGAATTTGGTCACATCAAACTTGCTCGCCAGCGCGAACTAAAAGCCGATGTCCTCGAAGAGGCCCTTGATCGTTTCGCTGGTTTGAAGCAGCGCGTCGAAGTTGAGGCAGCTCCTGGCGACGACGAAAACAACGGTCTTGGTTACCGCACTCGAATTCAGCTACACGTCGACGAACAGGGTTTCGTTGGTCCTTACCGCGAGCGCAGTCACGAAGTGGTTCGCGTAAAGACTCTGCCTCTAGCGGTAGACGACATCCAGGAGATGGAGTTCCATCACAAGAACTACCAGAGCGTGGAAAAGATCGAAGTCATGGCTTCGAGCACCGGTCAGCTGCAGTGGCTGATTGACAAAAAACTTCAGGGCGACGAACGACTAATCGAACGCGCCGGCGGACGAACCTTCCGCATCACCGGTGGAGGTTTCTGGCAGGTTCACAAGAAAGCGCCGGAGGTTCTAACCGCCGCTGTGAACGACTTCATTGAAAAAGCCGGAGTTCTGAAACTAGATGCCGACAACCTTGACCTTTACGGTGGGGTTGGCCTGTTCACTGGAACCATAGCTGCCAAGTTTGGCGAAACCCTACGCATGACCACGGTTGAGTCGTTCAAGCAGGCAACTGCGGATGCCACTTTGAACCTCAAGGACCTACCAAACGTTAAGGCCGTTTGTGAGCCGGTGGAACGCTTCCTCGCACCTCACAAGGACGAGACCGGTCAGGCAACTGTGATTCTTGACCCACCTCGTTCTGGCGCCGGTGCCAAGGTGGTTGGTCAGCTTCTGAAGATTGCACCAAAGCACATCGTCTACGTAGCCTGCGACCCAGTAGCCCTAGCTCGCGACCTAAAGACTTTGCTAGAGCACTATGACCTTGCCGGTATCCGTGCATTCGACCTGTTCCCACACACTCACCACGTTGAGACGATTGCGAGCCTCGTTCGCAAATGACCCAGACGCCAGTCTTATTTGAAGACACAGTGACCGTTAGCATCGT
>JBEDKG010000042.1:0-10613 GCA_041172205.1 Actinomycetota bacterium
AATTCAAGGCAGCTTCAACATCGGCTCGTTCGGTGACACCTTCTCCGAAGACACCCTCGCTGGTTCCTCTAGGCGAAGACGTGCCACGGGTATTGAAACGAAGCACGGCTAGATCCGCCAAAGCGGGTAGTCGATTGGCGGCTTTGCGATAAATATGGGAATCCATGAAACCACCGTGAGTTGGCAGCGGGTGGAAGGTGACCAGAGTTGCAACTGGTTCGCGATCAAGCGGAAGAGCAAGTTCGCCGACTAGGGTAAGCCCGTCCGAAGTTACAAAACTAATCTCTTCGCGCTTAGCCGGTAACTCGACCCCTGAGCGCACTTCAACGGGTTCGCTCAAAGGAGAGTTCCTTGAAACTTAGACCAGCAAGTCGTGTGGAAATGCCTGCGGGTATCAACTCCGCGCACTTCGTCCCAGGCAACCAGGTGGTTGGTCCCCTGGTTTATGGTTAGGTGGCAGTTCGGGCAAATCCATGACTTGTCGTCTTCGGCATTGCGTCCGCTGGTTGGTTGAACGACGTAAAGTACGCCGCGCTTAACTTCGGTGCGCCTTGAACCGAAGCGAACCGCGGCAAGGTTGATTTCTTCCGGCTCTTCGCGCTTTGAGCGCTTCGGACGATTCGAACGAGGCATTAGTACCAGTTGAGCTGGTCTGAGTGAGAAAGCGCGCCACAAGGGGTTCCGTAGCGGCCATGAATGTAGTTCAAACCCCAGTTGATCTGAGTTTCAGGGTTGGTGAGCCAGTCCGGACCAGCCGTGGCCATCTTGTTGCCAGGAAGTGCCTGAGGAATACCGTAGGCGCCAGAAGAGACGTTGAAAGCGTTCACACGCCAGTTTGATTCGCGATCCCATAGTTTTACTAGGCACGAGTACTGCTCGCGACCCCAGCCGTAGGATGACATCTTGCCGTAGGCAATGGCCTGCACAGTGTTACGACCTGGAATTGCAGCCAATTCCACGAAAACCTTGCTGGCAGCATTTCCGGTTAAAACTTCGTAGCCACCGCGGGTAAGTGCCACAGTCACAGTTGGTTCGTTGGCCTCTTCGAAGTAATTTACGTATTCGGTTTGGCTGGCATAAGCGGTGAGTGTGCCCGAATATGGGTCAACAACCGTAACCAAAACCAATGACGCGCTTAGTGCCCAGCCCCAAGCACGGCGGGTTGGAATACGATTCAGAGCGCTGGAAATACCGGTTACTCGGGCAACGGTGCGAATTGGCGCGGCAATGTGGCTTGCCAGAGTTTTACGATCAGCTTCGTGACGACCCATTTCACACCTCCAAACGCTTGAATCTCAACAAAATTCAAGTCTAGTTAGGCGCTGGCGCTAAAACTAGCCCCAAGTTTTTAGGGCAGCTTTTGGCTTGGGCAGGTGGTTAGCACGCGAACCATGGCCGATTTTTCCGCTGCAGTCACCCAAAGATGGTACTTTCGCTTGACCGAAAGCTGTCTGGCCACGTACTTGCATTGATAGGCAACCCTCGGAAGGAAGTTAGCAGCGTCGCTGTCGCTCTTTGAGCCGTTGGTTGGGCCATCGACCGCCAAAAGGTTGAGCGGGTCGTTAGCGAGCTGGTAACGTGCTGACGAACTAATCGACTGCGCTCCTGTACTCCAGGCATTACTGAGAGCAACAACGTGATCGATCTGAACGGCATTCGATGTTTTCACTCCCCTGACGAACTTAATAACCTTGCCGGTATAAGGATCGTTGAGAGTTCCGGTTGCAACCAAACACCAATCCCCCGACTTGCGTGTGATGTTTTTCAGATCGCGCATCAAAATGAAGTTTCTGAGGTCACAGTTATGACCCTGAACCGCGATGTTGCCCCACCCGCTCGAAAATTGAGCTCGGGTATAACCATCGTGACTAGCCCAGGCTTTGGGTTTTAGTGACTTGGCGTATTTGAGTGCAGAACTACTGGTACTCGCTGTAAGGGTTGTTTGGCTCGCTTGGGCCGGCATCGCCTGAACCAAAGTTACCAATAGGGCTGGCAACAACAGGCTGGCCAAAGCGCTTCGTTTGAAGGTACTCCACCAACCGCTCGACATAGGCATCAACTTGCGACTCAAAATAGCCTCCCCGCTGGACTTTGAAAGTCAGATCGCGCACTTCTTCCAAAGTTAGCGCTTCCCCACCCTCAAGAAATTCTTGAACGACCGACATGAGTGCGTCGACCTGTTTACGAGAGTAACCGACCCCTACGACACCGGCACGGTCAAAGTACTTTCCCTTTGGGCGACTAGCGCGAGCCAAAAGCAAACCACGAAGTTCGGTTAGCAATGAGCCACTAAAACTCTGCGCGAACGGGTTTGACTTTCCACTCAGTTCGCGCTCGGCAAAGGTGTCCTGAAGTTTATCGATTGCGGCGTCCACGGCGGATACCTCGTAGCCGCCTTTCACCAAGGTGAACTTCTGACCGGTTATGTCTCGCCAGTCGAGAATCTGCGCGGTGGAGTTGTTGTACTGGTCACGGGCTCGAACGATGAACGCGTCAACCTCGGTAGGTGCATAGCCGAGCTTGCCTTTGGCAACATTCTTGAAAGTAGACAAATTTGCTCCTAGAACCCAAACACCGTTACGAATACGTAGGTTACCAATGCCGCAGGAAGAAGCGAATCTAGTCGGTCCATGATGCCGCCGTGTCCTGGCAACAACGCCGACATGTCCTTGATGCCAAGGTCACGCTTGATAAGCGACTCGGCTAGGTCGCCGAATACAGCAGCGAGGATCAGCAGCGCAGCCAAGATCAGGCCGGCCCACCAAGGCTGGTGTGCCACGAAAACTACTAATGCAACGCTCGAGACAACGCCAGCAATGATTGATGCAAGGAGCCCTTCCCAAGTCTTCTTTGGGCTAACTCCAGGAGCAAGCTTGTGTTTGCCGAGCTTGCGACCAACTAGGTAGCCGGAGGTGTCGATTAGGGCAACCGGAACCACAAAGCAAAGAACCCACGCGGCATCATGCTTCAAAAGCAGGATTGAGAAGGAAAGGGTCAGCGGCAGATAAACAATCAGGAACGCCGCCGCCGCTAAATCGCGAATGGTTTCGGAAAAAGTCTGTTCAATGCTTCGACGCTTCTCCCAGAGAATGTGAACCAGTCGCCAGATCATGAGAGCCACCGAGGTCGCCAAGGTGAAACCCCACTGCCCCTGAACTCCCCAGTAGTAGGTAGCCGGCATTATCAGCACCGAACCAATGACCGCGGGGACTCTAGGAACGTACCAGTTCTTCTGGCGAAGTGCAGTGGAAAGTTCCCAGGCACCAAAACCGATGGCAGTGGCAACTAAAACGATGAAAAGTTCTTTGACAATCAGGATCGAAAGCAAGAAAGCGGCACCCAAAATAAGCCCGTAAATAACGGACTTGGAAAGGCTTCTACCGCCGTCTTGATTCTTTTCCTTAGACACTAGACCTCGAGGAGCTCGGCTTCTTTGCGCTTCAAAGCTTCGTCGATGGCGTCAACGTGCGACTTGGTTAGTGCGTCTAGTTCCTTTTCGGCACGGGCTAGGTCGTCTTCACCGGCTCCGCCGTCCTTCTTCAAAGCGGCTAGGTCGTCGTTACCCTTGCGACGGATGTTGCGAATCGAGACACGAGCATCTTCAGCCTTCGCCTTTACCAACTTCACGTACTCTTTGCGACGCTCTTCGGTTAGGTCAGGAAGAGATGCGCGGATGCTGTTTCCGTCATTGTTTACGGTGGCACCTAGATTTGGCTCGTCGCGAATTGCCTTTTCAATAGCGATTAGCGCGCTCTTGTCGTAAGGGGTGATGTTTAGGGTGCGAGCCTCAAGGTTCTGCATCGAGCAGAGCTGACCAAGCGGAGTTCCGGTGCCGTAGTAGTCAACCATGATCTTCTGGAACATGGCTGGGTTTGCACGACCGGTGCGAACCGACGAGAAGTCGTCCTTGGCCGCTTCAACGGCCTTGTCCATCTTGTCTTTGGTGGTCGAGATGATTTCCGAAATCAATTGATTCTCCTTGTTTGAAAAGTTTTAGGCGGAAACGTAGGTTCCGATTGCCTTGCCCTTGATGGCGTCGGTGATGTTGTTCTTGCCCTGCATCCCGAAGACGCGCATTGGCATCTTGTTGTCCATGCAGAGGCTGAACGCGGTTGCGTCAACTACCTTGAGACCCTGGACCAGAGCCTCCTGGTAGCTGATCTTCTCCAGGCGTTTGGCCTTTGGGTCCTTCTTTGGGTCGGCCGAGTAAACGCCGTCGACGCCGTTCTTAGCAACCAAGACTTCGTCGGCTTTGATCTCTAGGGCACGCTGAGCTGCGACGGTGTCGGTTGAGAAATAAGGCATACCGGCACCGGCACCGAAGATCACAACGCGACCCTTTTCAAGGTGACGAATGGCGCGAAGTGGAATGTAAGGCTCGGTAACCTGAGCCATAGTGATAGCCGACTGAACGCGGGTGTCAACGCCAGCCTGCTCGAGGAAGTCCTGAAGGGCAAGGGCGTTCATCACGGTGCCGAGCATACCCATGTAGTCGGCACGTGAACGGTCCATGCCGCGCTGAGAAAGCTCAGCGCCACGGAAGAAGTTACCTCCACCGACCACGATCGCGATTTCGGTGGTTTTTGCACCTTCGGCAATTTCCTTCACAAAAGCTGCGACGAAATCCGGGTTCACTCCAAGAGTGCCACCACCGAACGCTTCACCAGAAAGTTTCAATAAAACTCGACGTTTGTGTGCCATGGCTTCCTCCTACATCCATCCTATTCGGGCAAAGGAAAAGGCCCGACCGATTTGGCCGAGCCTTGTCCATAATTTTGTCTTTAGGCGCCTACGCGGAAGCGTACGAACGCTGCAACTTCAAGACCTGCGTTCTCAAGAACCTTAGCAACTGACAACTTGTTGTCCTTTGCGAAGTCCTGCTCAAGAAGCACGTTCTCCTTGAAGAAGCCGGTTACACGGCCTTCAACGATCTTGGCAAGGGCAGCTTCTGGCTTACCCTCGTTGCGAGCGGTTTCCTCGGCGATGCGACGCTCGGTTGCAACAACCTCGGCGTCTACTTCGTCGCGGGTTAGGTGGTTAGGCGAGAATGCTGCGATGTGCACTGCAACATCGTGTGCGGTCTCGTCGTCGTTACCCGAGTAAGCAACTAGCACGCCAACCTGTGGAGGTAGGTCCTTGCTGGTGCGGTGAAGGTAAGCGTCAACCTTTGCGCCCTCAACGGTAGCAACACGGCGAAGTTCAACCTTCTCGCCCATGATTGCTGCTTCGTCGTTGATTGCATCGGCAACCGACTTGCCACCTAGGTTGGCAGCCAAAGCTGCGTCTAGGTCCTTGGCGCCTGCTGCTGAGATTGCATCTGCGATCGACTCGGCAAGTGCAACAAACTTCTCTGCCTTGGCAACGAAGTCGGTCTCACAAGCTAGTTCGATTAGGTAACCGGTTCCGCCAACGACACGAGCAACGATTAGACCGTTGCTGGTGGTGCGACCTTCACGCTTGGTAACACCCTTTAGACCCTTGAGGCGTAGAACCTCCATGGCCTTGTCGCCGTCGCCATTGGCTTCGTCGAGAGCGTTCTTGCAGTCCATCATGCCAGCGCCCGAGCGCTCGCGTAGGGCCTTTACGTCTGCTGCGGTGTAGTTCGCCATTACTCTGCGTCCTTCTCTGCTGGTGCTGCCTCAGCTGCAGGTGCTGCGGCTGGTGCGTCGGTGCTTAGTAGTTCCTGCTCCCACTCGGCTAGCGGCTCAACCTCTTCAGGCTTTGAGTGCTTTGCCTTTAGACCTTCGGCAACTGCATCTGCAATTACGCGGGTTAGTAGGGCGATCGAACGGATTGCGTCGTCGTTTCCAGGAATACCGATGGTGACCTCGTCTGGGTCACAGTTGGTGTCCAAGATACCGATAACTGGGATGCCTAGCTTCTTCGCTTCGGTGATTGCTAGGTGCTCCTTGTTGGTGTCAACAACCCAGAGAGCCGAAGGCTGACGGGAAACGTTGCGGATACCACCAAGTGACTTCTCTAGCTTGTCCTTTTCGCGGCGAAGGATTAGAAGTTCCTTCTTGGTTAGACCAGTCTTGGTTGCGCCCGAGAAGTCCATGACTTCTAGTTCCTTTAGACGGGTTAGACGCTTCTGGATGGTCTGGAAGTTGGTCAAAAGACCACCCAACCAACGCTCGTTGATGTATGGCTGGCCAACGCGCTGTGCCTGCGAAGCGATTGCTTCCTGAGCCTGCTTCTTGGTACCAACGAACATGATCGAGCCACCGGCTGCTACTAGGTCCTTGACGAACGAGTAAGCCTGGTCGATGTGGGTTAGCGACTTCTGAAGGTCGATGATGTAGATGCCAGAGCGGTCGGTCAAGATGAAACGCTTCATCTTTGGGTTCCAACGGCGGGTCTGGTGCCCGAAGTGCACGCCGCTGTCAAGCATCTCGCGCATTGTTACTACTGCCATGGCAGTTTCTCCTTATTGGCACACGAATGTGCCACTCAGTTAATTGCTCCCAGCGGTTGCTGGTCACACCTGGTGTCGCATCTAAAACAGCCAGCAAGCTGGACCGAGTGGTTATTCGATGGGGTTCGACACGCGAAGTCAACGCCTAAACGTTGCTAGAACTAGCCTAACAGCCCTGCGGCTTGGTTTTCCACAGAATTTGATGAACTAGGACGGATTACGGCGGAACATTTCATGATTGGCGAATGAAGCCAAATAACCTCACTTTGACCCTCTTGCTGATCGCATCGGCCCTGATGCTCACTTTCTCCGCCAAACCTTTCCCCGCGAGCGCTTTGGAGGTCTGGCGCGTACCGTTGAACGAACCGATCCTGGTCAACGAATTTCGTCAGCCAAGCGCCGATTGGTCAGCCGGTCACCGCGGTGTCGATTACCTAGTGAACGATGGTGAGCCCGTGTTCGCAAGCCATGCAGGTGTCATCTCGTTCAGTGGAGCCGTTGTAAATCGCTCGGTTTTGAGCATTCGCCACGAAAACGGACTTACAAGCACCTTTGAGCCGGTTTGCGGGATAGTTCCAATAGAGACCCGCGTTGAAACCGGCGAGCAGGTTGGCCAGGTTTGCAATAACCCCGGATACCAATCGCATTGCGAGCTAAGGCTATGTCTGCACTTTTCGCTCAGAAGCCCGAACGGGTATCTTTCACCTCTGGTCAAGCTCGGCGGACTATCGCCAAGCCGACTCAAGCCCTGGGGTGGGCTGACGTGTAGCCCTCTTTCAAGCGCTCAATGCTGACATGAGTGTATATCTGGGTTGTACCTAGGCTGGCATGTCCAAGTAACTCCTGCACGGCTCTTAGGTCGGCTCCCCCGTCCAGCAAATGCGTCGCAGCAGTGTGACGTAGAGCGTGTGGCCCAGCAGCCCCAATTGCCGTACCTGAAAGCGCGTTGGCAACCACCTCGTAGATTTGCCTGGTACCCAAACGCTTCCCCTGCGAGTTGATCAGTAATTCAAACGAAGTTTTCGGCGAAACCAGAGTTGGGCGGCCACTTTCCAACCAGTTCTTCAATGCGGTTTCGGCAGGTATCCCGTAAGGAATCATGCGCTGTTTGTTTCCCTTACCAACCACGCGAATCAGGCGACGATTTTCGTCGATGTCGGAAAGGTTTAGGCCAGCTAGTTCACTTACACGAGCACCCGTGGCATAGAGCAGTTCCACAACCAGTAGATCTCGAATCGCGGTTGGCTCCCCTTCCCCAGCCTTTGCCTCAAGGACTTCAAAGATTTCTGCCATGGCCTCACGCGTGGCCACCTTTGGAAGAGACTTGTTAGCTTTTGGAGTTCTAAGCCGTAGGCCAGGGTCTTGGGTTAATTCTCCCTGCTCAAACAACCAAGCGGTGAAAGACCTCACCGAGGCTGTCTTTCGAGCCATCGACGATTTGGCCATCCCTCGCTCACTCAGCGTGTAAAGCCAAGCTCTAAGGGCCTCTAGGTCGATTTCAGATGGCGAGGGAATGCCTTGAACTTCTAGGAAGTCGACCAGGTCAATCAGATCGGTGACATAACCCTTTACCGTGTGCGCTGAATAGCCACGACCCGCCTCAAGATTGGTGCGGAATCGCTCCAGAGCTGATTCGTAAGTGGCTAGCACCTAAAAAGGCTAAGACCTATTCAGGGAAATGGCAGGCAACCTCGGCCTGGCCAACCTTTTGAAGCAAAGGCTCAACCTCGAAGCACTTAGTGGTTGCCTTCCAGCAGCGAGTGCTGAATACACAACCGGTCGGTGGCTTCATTGGGCTAGGTAGTTCGCCGGTGAGTACAATCTGTTCACGCTTGCGCTCAAGCACTGGGTCTGGGATTGGCACAGCCGATAACAGAGCCTTGGTGTACGGGTGGTGAGGCGTTGAGTAAATCGACTCGGTCGGAGCGATTTCCATCATCTTGCCCAGATACATCACGCCAACTCGGTCGGAAATGTGCTGGACCACCGATAGGTCGTGGGCAATGAACAAGTAAGCCATACCGTATTCATCGCGAATGTCGGTGAGTAGGTTCACAACCTGAGCCTGAATCGATACGTCTAGGGCTGAAACCGGTTCGTCACAGACGATGAACTTAGGGTTCAGCGCAATCGCGCGCGCGATACCGATACGCTGACGCTGACCACCCGAGAATTCGTGTGGGTAACGGTCGTAGTGCTCTGCGTTCAAGCCAACGCGCTCTAGAAGATCCTGAACGGCACGCTTTACGCCGCCCTCTGGGTTAATCTTGTGAACTTCGAAGGAAGCTCCAATGATTGCACCAACCGACTGACGAGGGTTTAGCGAAGACTGAGGATCTTGGAAGATCATCTGCATTTTGGTGCGAAGCGGCTTCATCTGAGAGTTCGAGTAGCCAGAAATCTCTTCGCCCTCAAACTTGATTGAACCCGCGGTTGGGTCGTAAAGCTTCAGGACGGTACGACCAGCGGTTGACTTACCGCAGCCAGATTCACCTACCAAACCTAGAGTCTCGCCCTTGTGCAGGGTGAAGCTCAGCCCATTAACGGCCTTGTTGGTACCGCGCTCACGCGAGAAAATACCCGCGCCGGCGACTGGGAAGAACTTTTGAAGATCGGTTACTTGGAGTAGCGGCTCGTTCACTTGCTAGCTGCCTTTCGGTCGTACAGGTGGCAACGAACGAGGTGGTTAGGTTCTACCGCCTTCAATTCTGGGTTGGTGTCGCAGGTGCCGTCTGGCAATTCAGCCTTACGGTCACAACGTGCGGCAAAGGCGCAACCCTGGCCAAGTTTGATTAGTGATGGTGGCTGGCCAGGAATAGCGCGTAGGCGCTTTCCGTGACCCTGATCCATACGAGGAATCGAGTCGAGTAGACCAACGGTGTAAGGCATCATTGGCTTCTTGTAAAGCGCGTTCACTTCAGCGCTTTCAACCAAACGACCACCGTACATAACGTTTACGCGGTCTGCAGAGCCAGCAACCACACCAAGGTCGTGGGTAATCAAAATAACGGCCATGGCGAACTTCTTCTGAAGATCGCTGAGTAGCTTCAGGATCTGAGCCTGAACGGTTACGTCAAGTGCCGTAGTTGGCTCGTCAGCGATGAGTACCTTTGGGTTGTTCATCAGAGCCATGGCAATCATCACGCGCTGACGCATACCACCGGAGAACTGGTGTGGGTAGGCCTTTAGACGCTCGGCTGGGTCGGCAACACCAACCAGCGAAAGCAACTCGATTGCACGGTCGCGGCTAACCGACTTGTCAACCTCGTTGTGCACTTGGTGGGCTTCAATTAGCTGGTCACCGATTGTGTAGTAAGGGTGAAGAGCCGACATCGGGTCTTGGAAAATCATGGCGATATCTTTGCCACGAATTTTGCGCATTTCCTCGTTAGGCAGACCAATGAGTTCTACGTTGCCGTCGTCGGTTTTAAGAATTACTGATCCGGTGATGGTGGTCTTGGCGGTTGGTAGCAAACCCATGTAGGCAAGGTTGCTTACCGACTTACCAGAACCTGATTCACCCACGATCGCAAGGGTTTCACCAGCGTTTAGATCGAAACTAACACCGGCCACGGCGTTGACAACGCCGTCCGGAGTCTTGAAAGCGACCTTTAGGTCGCGAACCTGAAGCAAAGACATTAGACCCTCACTCTCGGGTCGATAAACGCGTAGACGATGTCCAGGATTGCGTTCATGATGACCACGATTGCCGCTGCAAAAATAGTTGTTCCAACAATCACCGGTAGATCAATGTCGACTACGGCGCCCAGCGATAGACGGCCCATACCTGGAAGGTTGAACACAGCTTCGGTAAGAATTGCTCCGCCTAGCAGACCCGCGAAGTCGAGGCCAGCCATGGTAACAATCGGCGCAAGAGCCGCACGCATGGTGTGCTTACCCAAGATAACCCCGTCGCTTAGACCCTTTGCTCGTGCGGTTCGAATGTAATCCTCGGTCGAGATTTCAATGATTTGGCTACGAACAAATCGGGTGTAAATGGCTGCGTATGCGAAAGCCAGCGTAATCCATGGCAGAACCATGCTCAGGAACCAACCACCGAGATCTTCATCCGGAGCGGTATAACCGCCAGCCGGGAACGGCGACCAGTCGAGCTTGATAACTAGGAAGACGATCAGCATTAGACCGGTTAGGAAGGTAGGAAGCGAGGTTCCAACAAGAACGAACGCGGTTGAAAGAG
>JBEDKG010000043.1:0-10479 GCA_041172205.1 Actinomycetota bacterium
ACGTGATGTGGGAAGACCTAGCCGAGGTTCGTTCGCTGATTGTTCGAGACGACCAGCGTGGTAATGGCATTGGGCATCTGATTGTTGATTCACTGCTTGAGCGCGCCAAGAGCCTCGGCATCTCTAGAGTGTTCTGCCTCACCTTCGAAACCGAGTTTTTCGCGAAGCATGGCTTTAGCGAAATTTCAGATGTGCCGGTTGATGAGCAAACTTTCCAAGAGCTGGTTCGCTCGAACGACGACGGCGTGGCCGAATTCCTAGACCTCGCTCGTGTAAAAGAGAACACCCTTGGCAACACCCGAATGCTTGCAATCATCTAAACCATGAACCGCTATCGTCCTGCACCTCACATCATCCGTCGCCGTCGCATTGCTCTTCTGGTTGTGCTCGCGCTTCTGACCTGGGGTATCTGGTCGGGCGTTTCGGCAATTATCGGTTTGTTCGGCGGAGGTAAAAAGACTGCCGAGATTAGTGCCTGTGCTCCAGGAGTGGTTTCGGTTACCGCGTTTGCCGGTGATGGCGAAAAACATCAGGATGCCTTCCCGAACGGTGTGAAGCCTTATATCTGGTTCAGTCTTGTGAATAACGGAAAAGTTTCCTGCAAGTTCAACGCTGCTGCGGGAACTCAGTTCTTCCGGATCAAGACCGGCGATCAGGTTATTTGGACTTCTGAGCAGTGCGACCGAACCGGACTCAAAGACAACGACGAGATTGTTCTGAAGCCAGGTGTTCCAAGAGAGTCGCCCAAGGGTCAGTGGTTCCGCGTTTACTCAAGCGATGGCGGTTGTGGTGAGGGTCAAGCTCCAGCTTTTGTTGGAACCTATTCGCTCTCGGTTGAAGTCAACAAGGTGCTTTCTAGCAACGACGAAACCTTCGAGCTTCAGTAGCTACCAGTTGAGGGCAAGTGCCAATGCGGCCTTGACCGAAGTTACGCCGGAATCAACCGTGCGCACAAACCCTAAACGAGCCGCTTCGTTTTCGCGAAGCTTGGCATTGTTCACCTTGCGAACCTCGCCGGCGAGAGAGATCTCACCAAAGGCAGCTAGGTTGTGAGCAATTGGTTTGTCTTGAACTGCCGAAGCAATGGCCAAGGCAATTGCCAGGTCGGCTGCCGGCTCGGTTAGCTTCACTCCGCCAACGGTTGAAACGTAAACATCCATTTCACCAACGCGTAGACCTGCTCTGCGCTCTAGCACTGCCAGCAACATGGCTACACGGGAGGAGTCCACGCCGTTGGTAACTCGGCGAGGGTTTGGGGAAGATGACTTCACAACGAGTGCCTGAACCTCGGCGATCAGTGCTCGCTTGCCCTCAACGGTTACCGTGACGCAGGTTCCGGAGACCGGAGTTTCTGGACGAGAGAGGAACAGGCCGGATGGGTCGGGCACTTCGTTGATGCCGTCGCCGGTCATTTCGAAGCAACCAACTTCATCGGTTGGTCCGAAGCGGTTCTTTTGGCTGCGAACAAAGCGAAGAGCGGTTTGGCGATCACCTTCGAAGTGGCAAACCACATCGACTAGGTGTTCTAAGGCCCTCGGCCCTGCGATGTTGCCATCTTTGGTTACGTGACCAACCAAGATAATTGGCAGGTTGTTTTCCTTAGCCACGCGAATCAGGTTGCTGGCAACCTCGCGGATCTGGCTTGGCATGCCGGCAGCGCCATCTAGTTCGGCGTGAGCGATGGTTTGAACCGAGTCAACGATCAACAACTGAGGAGCCACCTGAGCCACCTGACCGAGCACACTGGCAAGGTCGGTTTCGGAAGCGAGATAGAGGTTTGAGTTGAGGGCGCCGGTGCGCTCGGCGCGAAGGCGAATTTGCCCAACCGACTCTTCACCAGAAACGTAGAGAACTCGAAGGCCTTTGGCGGCTGCGTTCGAGGCAACCTCGAGTAGCAGGGTCGACTTTCCAACTCCTGGCTCGCCAGAAAGTAGAACAACGGCTCCAGGCACGAGGCCACCGCCGAGCACGCGGTCGAATTCGCCAACGCCGGTGCTCCAGGCGGTGACTGATTCGGTAGAGATTTCGGTAATTGGGCGAGCAGCCGAAGAGCCAACGATTACGGCAGGCTTTACCGATTTGGCTGCACCGAGACCACGGGTTGAACCCGCACCTTCAACCATGCTGTTCCAAGCTTGGCATTCGCCGCACTGGCCAACCCATTTGGTGCTGGTCCAGCCGCACTCAGCACAGGTGTATTCAGCCTTCGGTTTTGTCGCCATGCAACAAAACTACCAATCAGGTTCGACACCAGCCCTCACCTAAACTGAACATGTGAATATCAACCGCATCGCAATCCTCGGCTCGGGCTCAATGGGCACCGCCATTCTCTCTGGTCTTCTGGCTTCAGGCTTCCCAGCTGAGAAGGTAACTATCACAACCAAGAGCGCAGCCAGCGCTGCGAAGCTAGCCGATGAACTCGGCGTCAACGCAGTTTCACTGGACAAGCAGGCAACCGCTAACCAAGACGCGGTAGTTGGTGCCGATGTGATTCTTGTTGCGGTCAAGCCGGCTTACGTGGTCGAGGTGCTCAAGGACGCCGCTAACAAGATTCATGAGAATACTTTGGTCATTTCTGTTGCCGCGGGCATCACCACCGAATCGATGGAAGCAGTTATACCTGAGTCGGTGGCTGTGGTTCGCTCAATGCCGAACACTCCGGCAATTGTTGGCCGCGCCGTGACCGGCGTTGCCACGGGCTCTCGCGTGAGCGACGTTCAGCTGGAGACAGCACTTGAACTTTTTGAAACCGTGGGTCGCGTCGTGGTTTTGCCAGAGAGCCAGATCGATGCCCTCAGCACCATCTCGGGCTCTGGTCCGGCATACGTTTTCTACCTGATCGAGCAACTAACCGATGCCGCTCAAAACATGGGCTTTGGTGAAGAGATTGCGGCGATGCTGGTTGAGGAAACTTTCGCTGGAGCAACCGAACTGCTCAGTGCTTCGGGCCAGAGCCCTGCGGAGCTTCGCAAGCAGGTGACCAGCCCGAACGGAACCACCATGCAGGCTGTTGCGGTTATGGAAAAGGCTGAGCTTGTCAAGCTGTTCACCAAGGCGACCGAAGCTGCATTGGTTAGAGCCAAAGAAATTGCTGCCGGTAAGTAACTAGTAATTGGCGTCGATGTCGGCGATTAGGCCTTCGACAAGCTTTTTGATTTCGTCACGAATCGGACGAACCGCCTCAACACCCTGGCCGGCCGGGTCGTCCAATTTCCAGTCGAGGTAGTGCTTGCCTGGGAAGAATGGGCAGACATCGCCGCAACCCATAGTGATGCAGTAGTCGGAAACCTCGACGGCGTCGGTGGTGAGAAGTTTTGGTGTGGCATTTGAAATGTCGATTCCAACCTCGGCCATGGCCTCAACCGCGGCTGGGTTTACGGCGTTGCCAGGTGCGGAACCGGCAGAGCGAACCTCAACTCGGTCACCGGCTAGGTGTTGCAACCATCCGGCTGCCATCTGAGAGCGACCGGCGTTGTGAACGCAAACAAAAAGTACTGAAGCCTTGAAAGTCATGTACTAAGGATAAACAAATGGGCCACGAAAATAACTTTCGAGGCCCAGTTGTTCAGTGAATGTTTACTTTTTGCGGGCGGCAGTCTTCTTTGCCTTTGGAGCGAAAACGATAAGCAGGAGGATTGCCACTAGGACACCGGCAACCTGAGCCACGATGAGTGGTGCACCGAAGCTGGTTGGCCATGAACCCTGGACCATTAGTCCGAAGGTGACGGCCGGGTTAGCCTGAGCGCCGGTTGAAGTGAACGATGCGGCGGTGATAATCCAGGCACCAACGGCAAATGGAATTAGGTTGCCAAGTTTGTTCTGAACTAGGGTTCCGATGATCCAAACCAGTCCTGCGGTTGCTACTACTTCGCCGGCAATTGCCATTGGGGCAATGGTTCCGCCGGAAGCGATGAAGCTCTTGTTCACGGTTCCGGTTAGTAGGGCTCCGAGGCTGGCACCGGCGAATGCCCCGGCGAGCTGTGCGGCAACATAGGCCAAGAAGGTGCCTAGGTTGATCTCTTTGCGTGAATAGAAGAATAGGGATACGGCAGGGTTTAGGTGACCGCCGCTAACGCCGCCCGTCACGAGAATCATAAGAGCCAATGCGAGGGCAACCGTGAACGGCTTCAAACCGTTGTTGGCACCAGCGGTGATTGCGGTTAGGAAAACGGTTACGCCGGCAAATTCGGCTAGGGATTTCTTCAGTAGTGCATTCATTTTGGGCTCCTTTTAAAACACTCCAACCAGTATCCCCTAGAATGGAGAAATCGTTTGTTTGGCTAAAGCCATCAAGTTTCCAACTCAAGTGAGGTCCGTATGGGTTCCGTCATCAAGAAGCGTCGTAAGCGCATGTCGAAGAAGAAGCACCGCAAGTTGCTTCGTAAGACTCGTCACCAGCGTCGCAATAAGAAGTAAATCTTCCTAAAAGAAAACCCGCCGATTCGTTGGCGGGTTTTTTATTTGCGGTTCGCTTTGAGTTCGCGTTTTTTGAAATCCAGGATGGTCCAGTGTGCGGCTTTGGCATAGCGTTCCAAAGTTTTGTCTGGGTTCACTGCCACCGGGTGACCCACGCGAGTGAGCATGTAGAGGTCGTTGTGGCTGTCTGAGTAGGCGTAAGAGCGCTTCAGGCTGATGTTACGTTCTTTAGCCATCTGCTCAATGGCAACAGCCTTGCCTTCACCATGCAGCGGACGTCCTTCGAATTCTCCGGTGAGCAGGCCGTCTTTGACTTCGAGAACGGTTCCAAGTGCGCCGGTAAGCCCGAGCTCTTTCGCGATGTACTGACCCATTTGTACCGGGGCCGCGGTGATGATCCAAACTTCGCGACCGGCTGCGATGTGCTCCTGAGCAATGCGAACGGTCTCTGGCCACATCTTTGCTTTTACGTAGTCTTCCCAGGCAATGCCGACGAGGTCTTCTAGCGCCTTGGCGCTCTGTCCTACTACCAGGCTCATGGCTCGGTCTTCGATGTGAGCTAGTAGCTTTGCTGATTCACCTTTGGTGATGAACTTGAACTGCTGCCAGGCGAAGCGGTAAAGCTCGCGGCGCTTTACGAAGTTGCGCTCAAAGGCGGCCTTTGCAAAAAGGAACGAAGAAGCTCCACGCAGCAGCGTATTGTCGAGGTCGAAGAACGCTGCTTCGATTTTGACGGGCTTCTTAGATGACGGCACGTTCACAAGTTTAGGTGCACACCTAGGATGTTTATGTGACCCCCAAAATCGAACTAACCCTAATCGGAAAGCCTGGCTGCCACCTTTGTGACGACGCCGAGGCTGTCGTGGCTGAGGTGTTGTCGGAGTTTGGTGATGCAGTTTCGCTGACTAAGCAAAATATCTTGGACGACGACGCGCTCTTCGCTCGCTATTCCGAGGAAATCCCGGTGTTGCTAATAGACGGCAAGGTTCACAACTACTGGCGAATCGATCCGGAGCGTCTTCGCTCAGCGTTGAGCAGTCTGTGAAGCGTTTCTTAGGTGGCGGCCTAGCCGCTCTTTTCCTGATTTTGAGTTTTTCAAATCCGGTAGCTGCCGCTGCGGAACCAGCCGTGGACAAGACATACGTTGAAGGTTCCGATCCGCAGGCGTTTTTGTTCAACCCGTTAGAGGTGAACCGAGTAGATATCACCATGACTCCAACCGCTGAGGCTGCTTTGCGCCAAGAGCCTAGGGTTTACCAACCGGCCACGATCAAATTGACCACCGAACTTGGGGCCACCACGGTCTACAACGTTGGCCTTCACATCAAGGGCGGTTGGGGCTCGTACCGCACTTTGGATGAAAAGACCGGCTTCAAGGTGAAAGTCGACTTCTCGGTCAAGGGTCAGTCGATCTATGGCATCAAGAAGTTCACTTTGAACAACATGGTGCAAGACACGTCAATGTTGCACGAGGCCACTGCCTATCGACTGTTCCGAGCGATGGGAGTGCCGTCACCTCGAATCGGCTACGCGAACGTTTTCTTCAACGGCATAAGTTACGGTCTTCACTCGAACATTGAGACCTACGACAAGAAAATGTTGGCCCGATGGTTTCCAGGCGGCACGGATCACTTACTCGAGGGTGCCTACGGTGTTGAGGTCGGCCCAGACATGCAGGTCGACGAGGGTAGCGTCACCGACGTTCGTGACATCACCGAAATTCGCGATTTGAACAACCTTTCCGGTCAGGAATGGTTCGACAAGATTCGCACCAAGGTTGATCTCAACGAGATGATCATGAACTGGGCGGTTGAACACTACATCGGCCACTGGGACGGCTACACCCGTGGTTGGCCGAACAACTATTACATGCACAAAGCCAAGAACGGTTTGTGGACAATGTTCCCTTGGGGCACCGACCAAACTTGGGTTCAATGGAACGAACTGATCGACGATGGCGCAACCATGATGACGCGGTGTGTGAACTACAGTCCTTGCCGAGAACTCTACGAAACGGCTTTGGCGCAGATTCAGGCAAAACTTCCGAGTCTTGCACTGCCAACCATGGTTGACCGAATCTGGGCAAAGATTCAACCTTCGGTGGTTGCCGATACTCGCAAGCCATATTCGACTTCCGATTCACTCTCAGCCATGCAGGCCACCAAGACTTGGATGGTGAACCGCTATCAAGAGCTGGTCAGCCACACCGGAAATCGTCGTTCCAGTTCGATTACTGTGACGTACCCTCAGACCAATTTCGCGATTCAAGGAACCATAAAACCCAAGCTGATTACAACCGGCGACGGCGCGCTTTCTTTCAAGCGGCTAGAAGGCTTCGATGTTTGTGAGGTGAATCCACTTACCGGAGCCGTCCTGGTTTTGAATTCTGGGGTTTGTCGGATCGGCGTTCAACTAGCCCAAACCGACAGCTTTCGAGGTGTAATGACCACTGTGAAGTTGAGCGTTCCGAAGTTGGCCTCACGGGTCATCGTTTCACCAATTGCGGCGCTGCGCTCTGGTCGCACTGTCCGCATAACCCCACAGGTGGATTCCAGCGGGGTCGTCAAGCTGAAGCTCAAGTCTGGTCGCTGCAAGGTTTCTGGGCAAACAGTAAAGGCACTC
This sequence comes from Actinomycetota bacterium, assembly GCA_041172205.1. GTDB lineage: Bacteria > Actinomycetota > Actinomycetes > Actinomycetales > Microbacteriaceae > Rhodoluna. The sequence continues at coordinate 7,039 of JBEDKG010000043.1, forward strand.
ACCGGTTCTGGTAAGTGCCTGGTTACTGTCTCGGTTGCCGGAGATGAAAACTACCTGGCAGCCTCGAAGGTTGTTTCTATTCGCTTACGGTTCTAGGCGGTTAGGTCCGCGGAACAGGTAACCAACTTCGCGAATGTTTGGCTGGTGCAGTAGCAACATCAAAACGCGAATTAGACCCATACCGAAACCGCCGTGGGTTGGTGCTCCGTAGCGGAAGAAGTCTAGGTACGAGCTCAAGCCTTCTGGCTCTAGACCCTTCGACTTCGCCTGCTCGGTCAAGATGTCAATGCGGTGTTCACGCTGTGCACCCGTGGTGATTTCAACTCCACGCCAAATTAGGTCGTAGCTGTTGGTTAGTGCCTGGTTCTCGGCGTGACGCATGTGGTAGAACGGACGCACGGTGGCAGGGTAGTCGGTTAGGAATACGAACTCGTGGCCGAACGATTCGGCAACGTGAGCCGCAATCTGGCGCTCACCCTCAGGGTCCATATCGCCGCCGCGAACAATCTCGTGACCGCGTTCTTTCACAATCTCAATGGCTTCAGCTAGTGGAATGCGTGGGAACGGAATCGAAGGAACCACAACGTCAACTTCGAATAGTCGCTTGATTTCGTCGCCGTGCTTTTCCTTCACAGCGGTAAGTGCGGTGACCATCAGTTGCTCGTGCATCTGCATGATGTCCTCGTGGCTGTCGATCCATGAAACTTCCATGTCAACCGAGATGAATTCGGTTGCGTGACGCGAGGTGAACGAAGGGTCGGCACGGAAAACTGGGCCAATCTCGAACATGCGGCCGAAGCCCGACATCATTGCCATCTGCTTGAAGAACTGTGGGCTCTGAGCTAGATAGGCGTGAGTTTCAAAGTACTCGAGCTTGAACAGTTCGGCGTTCGATTCCGAAGGGCTCGACATAAGTTTCGGTGAGTGAACCTCAATGAAGTTGTTCTCGTACCACCAGGTGCGCCAAGCGTGCTCGATGGTGGTCTGAACGCGGAACACTAGGTTCATTTCGCTACGACGAAGGTCTAGGAAACGCCAGTCGAGGCGCTTGTCGATGCTGGTGTCGTCGGCGATTGGAGTCTCTGGGTCGGCCAGAGTAACAACCTCAAGGTTGTCTAGCTGAATCTCAAGGCCGCCAAGTTTTACTCGCTCGTCGTGAACCAGGCGTCCGGTGATCCAAACGAAAGAGCCCGCGGTAAGGGTTGAAACCGTGGCTGCGAGGGCGTCGTCTAGGTCTGGTTCGTCGTTGATTACTGGGCGAGGGTAGGTGACCTGAACGTCGCCGGTCTCGTCGCGCAGAATGATGAACTGGATGCGCTTCTGATCGCGAAGCTTCTCTACCCAACCGCCGAGGGTTACCGGTCCGTCGGTGCGGGCTGCTAGGTCTTTGACTAGGGTGCGTTCGCGCATTTCTACCTTGCTTGTTAGTTGCTGTGAAGGGGCTGATGCCCTGATTTCACAAGTTTAGCGGAGGGTAGAATGTTGGTATGCCCGCCACCCACGTTCACCTGGTTCGCCACGGTGAAGTTCATAACCCAGGTGGCGTTTTATATGGGCGACTTCCGCACTTTCACCTCAGTGAAAACGGCAAGAAAATGGCCGAGGCGGCAGCTCTCGCTCTCAAAGAAGCCGGCGTGAAGCCAGCCAAACTTGTGGTGTCTCCGCTACTTCGAACCCAGCAGTCGGCCGAGCCAATTGCCAAAATCTTCAACGCAGTGCCAGACCTGGACGAACGAATCATTGAGCCTTACAACATGTTTGAAGGTCGCAAAGTTTCTGCCAAGACCGTGCTGCTTCGCCCTCACCTGGTTTTTCACCTTCGCAACCCAATGCAGCCTTCTTGGGGTGAAAGCTACGTTTCCGTGGTTGAGCGCATGATGAAGGCCATGAAGGAAGCTGTTGAATCGGTAGATGGCGGCGAGGTCGTCATGGTTACTCACCAACTTCCGATTTGGATGGTTCACCGCCACCTTTCGGGCGCTCGGTTGGCACACAATCCTTCAAAGCGTCGCTGTGCACTTTCAAGCATCACCAGTTTTGAATACGTCGATGGCAAGTTCCAAGAGGTTGGTTACAAAGACCCAGCCGCCCAGTTGGCTCGAGTAGATAAGGGAGCGGTATGAAGCGCCTAGTTGCAGTCGCGGTTTCGTTCGGTCTGATGTTCGGCCTTTCCGCTTGCACCACCGACCCGCTTGCCGACCAGTTTCGAAGCGGCACCAACAAGAACTACATTTCCGGCGACGGCTCGGTGACCGAATTCAACGGCGAAAAAGCGGTTGGTGAGAAGTGGACCTCAACCACCTTCGACGGACAGCTGATTAGTTCTGAATCACTGCTCGGTCACGTGACGGTTTTGAACTTCTGGTACGCGGGCTGTGCGCCTTGCCGCGCCGAAACTCCTGACCTTGCCAAGATTGCGGCGACTTATGAATCCAAAGGTGTTTATGTGGTTGGCGTGAACGTGCGCGACACCGCGGCCACCGCTCAGGCGTTCGCTCGCACGCACAAGCTCAACTACCCGTCGGTCATGGACATCGAGACCGGTTCGGTGGTCCAGGCCTACACCGGCGTAGTTTCTCCGGCGGCGGTACCAACCACTTTGGTGATCAATGCCAAGGGTGAAGTAACCTCCCGCGTACTCGGACGCTTTGAACCTAGCACTCTCAAGAGCCTCATCGACACCGCATTGAAGGGTTAGTGATGCAGGGAATCATTCTGGACGGATCGTTACTGGCAGCTCTGCCGGTTGCGCTTCTTGCCGGTCTGGTTTCGTTCCTATCGCCATGCATCTTGCCGCTGATTCCCGGCTACCTAAGTTTCGTTGGCGGTTTCGCTTCCACTCGCTCTCGCGTGGTCCTCGGTTCGGTTCTCTTCGTGCTCGGCTTTGGAACTGTATTCGTTTTTCTCGGCGCGCTCGCGGGTTCTCTGGGTCTAGCGGTTTCGTCGATGCAAATTGTGCAACGCATTCTCGGCGTGCTGATCGCGCTACTCGGTTTGGTGATGGTTGGTCAGTTCGGTTTTATGCAGAGAACTTTCCGCATGCAGGTTTCACCGAAGCTCGGCATCTGGAGTGCTCCGCTACTTGGCGTTGCCTTCGGCCTCGGCTGGACTCCCTGCATCGGCCCAACCCTTTCGGCAGTGCTCGCGCTTTCGCTCGACCAAGCTAGCGCCGGTCGGGGTATTTTGCTCGCGGTCGCATTCACCCTTGGCATCGGCCTACCGTTCATCGCCATGGCCTTTGGCTTCGGCTGGGCCACCAACTCGGTAGCCTTCGTAAAGAAGCACATTCGCACCTTCAACCTGATTGGTGGCGGTTTGCTAGTGGTTCTAGGTTTGCTCATGGCTTTCGGTTTGTGGGCTTCAATTGTTTCTTGGTTGCAGGAGGTGACCGGTAGCTATGTCCCTGCGCTCTGATGTAACCCACGGCGATGAAGTTCGTTC
>JBEDKG010000044.1:0-3326 GCA_041172205.1 Actinomycetota bacterium
TTCTTGTGCAGCCCATCGGCCGAAGTGCTCGTCGTTTCCTTCACGTACCAGCCAACGTTGGTAACGAACCTCGGAATCAGCCTCAACCCAAATTTTTATCGAAGCCGCTTCCGCGGCTAGACGAGAGATGCTTCCGCATCCCTCGATGATGAGCGGAGTTCCGCCCTCGAACTCTCGCCAACGACCACGCTCGGATTTGGCCCAGTCAAACTCTTGCCATTCGGCTTTGCGTCTGCCCGTAATCGGGTTCAAAATCATTCGCTGCAGGTAGTCGACTCCGGCTTGCAGGCCGTCCCAGCCTTCATAGAGGTCGTCCATGTGAATGAGTCTTGGAAGGCTATCGCCTTCCCTAAACAACTCGTTTTGCAGTAATGCCGCCAAAGTGCTTTTCCCGGAACCGGCCCGACCATCGATCAAAATAATTGGCGTGGAAACTCCGGAATCAATCAGCTCCAGAACCTGCTCGGAAAGAGAGGTTGAAGCTTCGATAAGCGAAGTTGGGGAAGACACCTAACTAGCCTAGATCTGGTAGTCCTCAACGTGCACGTCTGGGTGGGAATCGAACCGGTAACCGCCACCGCGAATCGTGCGAATGATGTCTTCGAAACCGGCAATCTTTCCGCGCAGGCGGCGAATGTGAACGTCGATGGTTCGGTCGTTTGGTGCGTGCTCATCGTCGGCGTTCCAAACCAGCTCCACAAGTTCACGGCGGCTGATGGTTTCACCCTGGTTCTCAATCAGATAGTTCAACAGCTCGAACTCCTTCTGAGTAAGCTCTGCGTTTTCACCGTTCACTAAAACGCGGCGACGGGCGAGGTCTACAACCACGCCGTCCTCGGTTTCATCGTCGGTGTCGGTGCGGCGCTCCAGCTGGTCAAGCGCGCGAGGGTCGTGCAGGGCGGTGCGAACCACATCGACATTTCGACCGCCAGCGCCCTTCGGTGCAAGTGCCACAGCGGCGTAGGTTTCAACGTCTGGAACAAGTGAATTCAAAGTGGCTCGAAGGGCCTTCACTAGTTCGGTCAATGAAACTCCGGCATCAACCGCCTGCTGCTCGTCGATGCCAACATAAAGCGCGAAGCCTCTGGCTTCAGACTTGATCTCTTCAGTCATTTGTAAATCCTTTTTAAGTGTGCGAAAAATTTGGTTGCCGTCATTGGCTAAGGCTGGGGTGTTGGTGTCTCTAAGTCGCGAGCAAAGCTCAAGCGGATTAGCGACACATTCGCATACACATGCAAACGCGCATCGCCATGGCGAAGGTTTCCTTGTTTGCAGTCATAGGAAAAATTATAGGCGACTAGTCGGCTAGTCCGTAAAGTCGGTCGCCAGCGTCTCCTAGGCCTGGAACGATGTAGCCAACCTCGTTTAGCTTTTCGTCGAGTGCGCCGAGGACAATGTTTACGTTCTTGTCGCCGACATGCTTGCGAACCGCTTCGACGCCTTCAGGTGCTCCGAGAAGGCAGATGCAAGTGACTTCTGTGGCGCCGCGTTCAAAGACGTAGTCGATGGAGTCCATCAGGGTGCCGCCGGTGGCAAGCATTGGGTCGATGATGTAAACCTGTCGGCCGGAAAGGTCTTCAGGTAGTCGGTTGGCGTAGGTCTCTGGAACTAGGGTCTCTTCGTTTCGCTTGATGCCGAGGAAGCCCACGGTTGCGGTTGGAAGCAACTTGACGATGCCCTCGAGCATTCCAAGGCCAGCGCGAAGGATCGGAACGATGATCGGTCTTGGGGTTGAAAGCTTCACACCTTTGGCGGTGGTGACCGGAGTTTCCACGTTCACTTCGGTGACTCGGATGTCACGAGTTGCCTCATACGCGAGCAGGGTCACCAACTCTTCAACCAACTGTCGAAAGATTGGGCTTGGCGTATTTTTGTCGCGCAAAACGGTGAGCTTGTGGGTAATCAGTGGGTGGTCGGCTACGTGAACTCGCATGGGTCAAATCTATCGCTTCGCTAGGCTGGAGACATGACAACAGCCCGATGGAATGAGCCGATGCGCGAAGCGCTCGCGCTGGCACATCTGGCCGTTTCCGAGTCTGGCGATGTTCCGGTTGGTGCTGTGCTTCTAAACCCTGCCGGTGAGGTTGTTGCGGTTGGTAAGAATGAGCGAGAACTTTCGGGAGACCCCACGGCTCACGCCGAGATTGTCGCAATTCGTGCCGCTGCCGCCTTGGATGAAAACTGGCACCTGAACGACTTGACTTTGGTGGTCACATTAGAGCCATGCGCGATGTGCGCAGGCGCAATTCAAGCTTCGCGAATTGGGCGAGTGGTGTTCGGTGCTTGGGATGAACGAGTTGGCGCAGCCGGCTCACGCTACGACCTTTTGCGAGACTCTCGTTTGGGTGCGTCGGTGGAAGTGATTCCAGGTGTGCTTGAAGAAGACTGCGCTTCGGTGCTTCGTCAGTTCTTTGAAGAGCGCAGAATATCTGGCTCTAAGTAAATAACTCGCGCTGCTGGAACCGCTTTGCGAATGTTCACTTCGGCGTTGTCGATGGCCTCGGCAATATCTTTCGCAGTTTCTTTCGCATCAACGGCAATCTTCGCCGCCACCATCAATTCATCTGGCCCTAGGTAGAGCGTCTTCATGTGGATGATGTCCTCAACGCCCTTGGTGTTCCTAATTGCGGCAGCAATGTTGGTGTTGTCTTTCTCGGTAGCTCCTTCACCGACCAGCAGGCTGGAAGTCTCAATGCCGAGAACGATAGCTACCAAAATCAGTAGGCCACCGATAGCCAAAGTGCCAATGGCATCCCAGATTGGGTTGTGTGTGAGAACCGTTAGACCAACGCCGGCGAACGCGAAAACTAGACCAACCAAAGCTGCGATGTCTTCGAGGATTACCACTGGAAGTTCAGGGCTCTTGGCATGGCGAATGAATTGATAAAGAGATGTGCGTCCGCGCTCTTCTTTAGCTGCCTTGAGTGCCGTGTACAAACTAAAACTTTCGAGAAGAATTGCCACACCCAGAACGGTCAGAGGCAGCCAAGCAGCCTCAAGTTCGTGTGGGTGAGTTAGCTTGTCGACGCCCTCGAGGATCGAGAACATTCCACCGATTGAGAACAAAACAATCGAAACCATGAACGCGTAGATGTAACGCGAACGACCGTAACCAAATGGGTGGGTTGGAGTTGCCTTACGCTGAGCACGCTTTCCACCGAGAAGGAGAAGCACCTGGTTGCCGGTGTCGGCTACCGAGTGAATAGCTTCGGCAAACATCGAAGCCGAACCGCTGATGCCAGCGGCGATGAACTTGGTAATTGCGATTCCAGTGTTGGCGCCTAGCGCCGCAAAAATCGCTCTGGTAGAACCTTCAGTACTCACGT
>JBEDKG010000045.1:0-11556 GCA_041172205.1 Actinomycetota bacterium
TCGAATGACATTACTTGCGCTCCTCTAGGTCGCGAGGGCCAAAGGCATCTGGCAGAACCTCGTCGATAGTTTTTACCCCAGAGACTGTTTCCAAAACCATGTTTGGTGCTGAGTGCTCAAAAAGCAACTGACGGCAACGACCGCAAGGCATCAGAATGTTGCCGTGACCATCTACGCAGGTGAATGCGACCAGTTTGCCGCCACCGGTCATGGTCAGGTTAGAAACTAGAGAGCACTCGGCGCAGAGCCCGAGCCCGTAAGAAGCATTTTCAACATTGCAGCCGGCAACAATTCGGCCGTCTTCGGTTAGTGCAGCAGCACCGACCGGAAATTTAGAGTATGGCGCGTACGCCTTTTGCATTGATTCGTTCGCGACTTTGCGAAGTTCGTCCCAGTTGATGTTCACGCGTTTAGCCTAACGCTTTGGCAATACGTGCGAGCCCTTCTGAGATGTGCTCTTGGCTGGTGCCAAAGTTGAGGCGAACGAAGTTGGTGTATTCCGGGCCGTGATCGTTGCCTGGCACGAGTGATACTCGACCTTTGGCAACAAGGTGGCTCACGGTGTCGGCGCCTAGATTCCAGGCGCTTACATCTAGCCAGGCAAGGTAGCCGGCGTCAGGTAAGTTGTACGTGACTTCTGGGAAGCGCTTCTTTAGTTCTGACTTCAGGAACTTGCGGTTGTCATCGAGCACCTTGACGGTGTTGTCGAGCCAGTCGGTTCCGTTCGAGTAAGCCTCAACCAGAGCGAATGCACCGAGCAGGCTGGAACGCCAGTGAGTGGCCTGAGGCATGAGATTTGCCCTGGCTTGCATGACCTCCGACTGGGTGAGCACAAAGCCCGCTTTCAGGCCGGCATGGTTCCAACTCTTGCTTGAGCTGGTTACGCAGATTCCGGTGTCTTCCGCGAATGGTCCGCAGTTTAGGTAAGGAGTGAACTCGTGGTCTTCGTAGGTAAGAGGCGCGTGAATTTCGTCGCTGATCACAACTGCGCCGTGCTTCTTGGCAACTTTGGCCAGTGCGGTCAGCTGGGCTCGTGAGAATGCCTTGCCGACCGGGTTTTGGGGGTTGCAGAGCAGCAGAAACTTGACTCCAGCTGCGAACTGCTTTTCAATGCCTTCGATGTCTAGTTCGTAGTTTGGTGCGAGTGGAACGTCGACGGTTTCAATGTTGAGTTCGCCCAGCCACTCCCAGAAGCCGTGGTAGACCGGGCTGTTGATGATGACCTTGCCGTTGGCCACACCATTAGCGCGAAGGAACTCCACCACGCCAACGCCAACGTCGGTGACCAATTTGAGTTGGCTTTTGTCGATGTTCCAGTTCCAACGGTCTTTGGCAAAACCTTCGAAAGCCTCGGCGACTTCAGGGACTGGTCCGGTGTAACCGAGGTCTGACTCCGAAACCATTTTGATTAGGCGGTCGCGAATACCCTGAGCTAACTGGAAGTCCATTTCAGCAACATGCATTGGAAGCACGTCTTCAGGAAAGCGACGCCACTTCGAAGAGTGACGTCCGTGCAAGACGTCTAGTGAAGGAGCTGCAATAACTGAATCAGACATAAGACAATTCTGGTGTGCGATTAAGTGAAGGAAACGAAAAGTATCGCAAGTGTTATACCGATGAGCAAAGCACCGATAACTACGCCGATTAGGACCCCAAGACTGTTTCGCTTACTACGGTTGAGGTTCTTCTGAAAAAGCTTCGAGGCGTCGGTGCTTGGCTTGCTTTTGTTGACCTCAGCCGGAGCGATGTCGAAGTTAGGGGTTTGGGTAACCAGTGGAAGCGGCGCGGTTGGCGTTGGGATTAGCGCCGGAGCTTCAAAGACCTGACCGGTCTCGCGCTCTATGGTGATCTCGGCCTGAACTTCTGGTTCTGCAACAGGTGCTTCAACGTAGGTCGTCATGGTTTCGAAAGGTTCGGAATCCTCAACGACGTCGAATGACTGAGGTCCGGTGTTGGTCATCTCTGACTTCAAGCCGGTTGGGTTGGTTACCGTGGCTTCGTCAACGTTTTGCCCTGAAGAGGTAACAATCGTCTCTTCTTCGACCATTGGAGTGGTGCGCGAAACGACAATAGTTTCGTCCTGGTCTTGTTCCATGTGTTCTAACCTCCAAAGAAAAGGTTACTTCTTCTTGAACACCGAACGGAGTTGACGTTTGAATTCGATAGTCAACCCTTCAACCGAGGACCCTTCGGCAGCCTTCTTACCTTGAGAGAAATGCAAGGTGTTCTGAAGGCGAACGAACTCCTCTTTCGGATTCACGTTCCTAACGAATGAGCGAAGCGACAGCCGAAGCTTGATTTTCTGTAATTTAGAAAGCTGTCCGTAAACCGATTCGGTCTTCTCCTCGAGAATCTGCCAGGCACGGTCGATTTCGGCCTCGTCTGGCATTCGTGGGCTGAATGCAGCTAGATCGGCAAGTTCTGCGAGTTCGTCCATGTTTTCAGAAGCGTAGAGCGCAGCCAGTTCCTTGCGGGTCTCACTCTTCGGAAGTTTTCCGCCGTTGTCAACGATTAGGTCAACGTATTCTTCCCAAGCACCGATGACTCTAACCTCAGGTTCTTCGGCCTCAAAGCGCGAACGGCGACGATTGCGTTTCATGAGCAAGACGGCAGCGAAAGGAGCTACGAAGATTCCAACCACCAAAAGGGTTTCCAATGCTGGCACCACATAGTTGGTGAGGATGCCTAAGAACTTAGACCACCAGTTGTCTGGGTTACAGTCAAGTGAGTTTGGGTGCTTGCGACACTCGGAGTCTGAAGACGGCGTTGCCTTGGCTGGTGGAAGCACCTTGGCATCGTCTTCGCCAGAGGTGGTTGGGTTTGGAACATAAGCAGTGCCGATCGGAACCAGGTTCATCTTCTTGGCGAACTGAGGTGTGGCATCAATAGCCAACCAAGGACCATTGTTCTCGCGAATTTCGGCCCAAGCGGAAAGGTTTGACCCCTTACAGGCAGCGTAGGTTTTGTCGACCGGCTTACAAGATTCAACACCTGGCAGGTCGGCCAGTTTGTTGGTGCGGAAACCAACCACCACTCGAGCTGCATAACCCTTGGCGGAGGCAATTAGCGCGATTGCGGTGGCGAATTGTTCGTCGTCGCCGGCGGTTGAAATTAGGTTCTTAGACTTCGTGGAATTGGCGTCCTGTTCACGGGCATTGATGTCGGTGAACATTGTGGAAATCCGAGCGATGTTGTGACCCGCGTTTGACTGGAAGAACTCGTAGTTGTTCAGGCTGTCTACCCAGTTGGTTTCGCCAGCAGCGGCAGTTGGTGAAACGAATGAGTGGCTCAGGTAGCCACGCTCGCGAATCAGGATAGATGCCAGTTGAACAACGCCTGATGCGTCGTCGGCGATGCCTTTCTGGTTGTCAATCCAGGTAGTGAGGCTTTCCGGAATTAGTTCGGTGTTGATGGTCGCGAAAGAAGACTTGATTGAGGTTGGTTCTGGCTGCTTACTTTGGTTATAGGTCACGGTGTAGGTGGAGTCATTGTTACTTAGACCGACAACAGCGCCGGTTGAGGTTTCACGGTTAACGTAGAGTCCGTCGGCTAGCTGGGCTGCTTTTGAGCCGGCGAAGGTAATCTTCCTGGCACCTAGTGGTAGCGGGAGCCACAGGGCGTCTAGCTTGCCAAGTTGTACGGTGAAGGTTTGTTCCTTGCCAGAAGCGGAGGCGGGGAGCTCTGATGGCACTCGCTCGAAGAAATACGAGTTGCTGGCACCGGTCTGATTGGTTGGTGCAACGGTGAAATTGTCGCCGTCGTAGAACGGCATGGTCGCAATGCGAATGCGATCCGGAGCGCCCTTAACCGTATAGGTAAGCAAGGTTTCGCCAAACAGGTTTGAGTCGGCAAAGTACTTGCGGTAGGTGCTGAGCGGGCTGGTTTGGCGTTGAATGTCTTTCAACTTGTCGATGTCGGTGCGAAGCACAATTCGAGTACCAGACATGCCGGTTTCCTGCATGAAAATGCCACTGCCGATAAATGCGACGGCTACCACTGCGAGAGCAGCCAGGTTACGGCGAAGTTTTCGTTGCCAGCCCGAAAGCAGTGGCGCTGCGGTTTCCGGACGTTTGGTAAGTGTTGATCGGCGAGCCGCCCTAGAGCCCCAGTTGAGGTACACCAAAAGCAGCAAGAACAGCAGTGACCCGGCTAGTAGCGGCGTGGCAATGGGTAGCTCTAGGCCGAATAGGTTGAAGTCGCCTGGAACGGTTGCCGAACCAAAACTGATCGCCAGAATTACAAGTCCGACTATCGGATATGCGGCAGCCCAGAAACGAGAGATTGGGCCAAACACTACCCAACCTAGGACGACGCCGGCGATTAGGTAGGAAAGGAACGCTGGTGCCAAAAGTGCGTGATACGTGCCAACCGGAAGTTCAACCGTGACCAGCTGCTTCCAAGAGTCGATTGGGGAAACCAGCGCCTCAAGCCAACCAGAAAGTAAGAGACTCGGGTTACCCAGAGCTCGCGGGTTAGTGAGCGGCAAGGAAAGCAAAATAAACGAAACCAAAATCGCGAGGGTAGTGCCGAGCGGCGAAAGCTTGCGCGAAGCTTGGAACCAAGCGATGGCAAGTCCCACGGCCAAACCAACACCAACCGATACGAACATGTAGGCATCTTGGTAAATCGGCCAGAGGAACCAGATTGAAAGACCGGTAAGTGCGCTGAGGTAAATGCTTTGAATCAAACGATTGGTCATCCGCGGTACCTCCCCAGCAATCCAGGTAGGTCTTGAATCTCTTGAATGTTTAAGACGTCGATGGTGTTGGCCTTGAAGAATTTCGGTTTGGCATCTGGGCGACCGTCGGCGGTAACAAAAGCAACGCCGATGTTATTAGGCAGGGTGCTTCTAGCTTCCTGAAGTTGACGTGCGGTAAGGCCTGAACCGGTCACAATAATGGCAAGAGACATGTCTTGATACTTCGCGGCAGCTAGACGACAAACGTCTTTTAGCGGCATGGTCTGTTCACTCGGGTTGACCACGCAGAGGTCTTCCAGAAGGCGTTTGCGAGTCTGAACGCGTAGGTCTTTAATTGCGCGCATGCGAGTCTTGGCGAGCTTTGGAATTTCTTCACTGACTACCACCGAAACGCTTCGTGAGTCCATGATTGCTCTGGCGCCAAGAGATCCAACCGCACTAATTGCAACTTCGAACTCTTCGGTACCGGCGAGGTATTCGTTCGGGTTGAGCGCCAAAATGATCACCATTCTTGAACGGCGACTTTCGGCATACTGGCGAACCAGGAACTTGCCAGGCTTGCCGATTTTCGCGGTGGCCTTCCAGTGAATATGCTTTGGGTTGTCCCCCGCCACATACTCACGAATCGAGTGGAAGGTCATATCGGCTTCAACCACTGTGAGGGTTGGGTTACCTTCAAGGTCTCGCATGTAACCGATTACGGTTGGTGGTAAGACTCGGGTCTGCGGATAAACGTGAACGTCCATGGCATCGAGCAACTTAGTTTCCTTGCGGAGAGCTCCAACCGGGTCGGTTCGAACCGTAGTGATCGGCCCAACCTTGAGGATTCCGCGTGGCTGGGGAGCCAACTCAAAAGGAAGCACCTTGGTTTCGCCGCCGCGAAGTAGCGGAATCGGGAACTCTTCCAGGCCGTCGCCAATTTGTACTTCCAAGACACCAGGCAGTTCCAGACGATTATTGGTGTTGGTCACGTTGATTGGCGCAGCCGAGGTCTCCCCCGCGACCAGATGGTCATCTGGCAACTTGAAACCGATCAGGTAGTTCTTTCCTCCAAACAGGAAAGGGATGGCGATCAGAATGATGATCGAAGAAACCGAGCCCAGTAGATAGAATTCAGGCCAACCTAACCAAACTCCGAGCGGTAACCAAAGCATGACGAAGAACAGAGAAATCCAACCCAGTTTGGTAACCGTTTCAAACAGCCAAGCGCGGGCAATTCCAAGCTTTTTCAACCCGAAGGTTAGGTACTCGCGGAATTTCTCCATCGCAAAAGAAACACGAACCGCGCCAGATTCAGACCCGCTGGCAAAAGTGCTGGTCTTCTGGGTGTGCGAAGCGTCGGCAGTTGAGGAAGCTGCCTTCACTTTGCCCTTGGTTCGGGTTTCTTTTGAACTCAAGCTGAGTAATCTCCTGCTGGCGCCTTGATGCGATCTATGCACTCTAGGACGATTTGTTCGGCACGAACGCCATCAAATTCGGCGTCGGTGGTAAGCACAATACGGTGAGCTAGAACCGGACCGGCTAGGAACTTGACGTCATCAGGAGTGATGAAGTTACGTCCTTGAGCCAGCGCCCAAGTCTTGGCCAACTTGGTTAGGTTTCTAGCACCACGAACCGATGAACCGAACTGAACCTGCTGAGCACGGCGAGTTTCTTCAACAATGTCCACGATGTAGCGAAGGACGCTGGCGTTGGTGTGAACGGCTCTGGCGATTGCCGACATCTTCAAGATTTCTTCACCCTTGGCAACTGGCGAAAGCACCTTGGCAATCTCGGCGGTTCCCTGAAGAATCTGCACGGTGGCAGCGCTGTCGGTGTAGCCGATGAGCGTCTTGATCATGAAGCGGTCCATCTGCGCTTCTGGAAGCGGGTTGGTTCCAGCCTGCTCAATTGGGTTCTGAGTTGCAATCACCAGGAACGGGTTGCCAGCAGGCTGGCGAACGTTTCCGATGGTAACGAAACCCTCTTCCATGACTTCGAGAAGTGCCGACTGAGTTTTCGGAGATGCACGGTTAATTTCGTCGGCAAGAACCACGCTTGCGAAAATCGGACCGGCCTGAAACTCAAACTGCTCCTTCTTCTGGTTGTAGATTTCCACACCCGTGATGTCTGATGGCAAAAGGTCTGCCGTGAACTGGATACGCGAGGTCTTCACCGAGATTGACTGAGCGATCGCTCTGGCCAATGCGGTTTTACCGGTACCAGGTACGTCTTCTAGAAGAACGTGACCTTCACTGATCATGGTGGCGAGAACTAGCTCGATCACCGAACGTTTGCCGAACAACGATTTCTCAACGTTGTCGACAATTGCAGAGAAGAGTTTCTTAAACTCGTCCTGCTCCTTTTGGGTTATTGCCATTTGTTTTCCTTTTCCTCAATTTGAAAATAAACCTTTACCGACATGCAAACTCCAATGTGACCGTTCCAGTCAAGCCAGAGACGTGTGGCGAAGAATTTGAGTCGCGACCCTGGAACTTCAAAACTAACTTGCTGAAGGCGCTAGCCGAGCGAGTTGGGATTCGATAGTAGTCGCCGGGTTGGACCAAAGCACCCGTCGCACCAGTGCTACTTACATAACTGGACTCATCACTTACCTGCCACAATGTGGTTCCCGACGAAGATGTTAGGCCCTGACCCGAAAGTTTGAAATCGAGGTCTTTGTTTCGTTCACACCGAATGGTTTCGGCTCCCGCAGCGACGTCCAGCATGGCGTCGAGTTTGGTTATTTTGAGCTGCCAGGAACGCGTGGCATCGGAAGGGGTCACGAGTCGGTTACCAGGACTACAAATTGTGGTTCCGGTTTTGCAGTAGCGAACCTTGATGATTGAGTCTTCACCGAAATACGTCGAATAAATGTAGTTTCGCCAGTCATTTGGATCGGTTTTCGAACCGTTGAACTGTGCGTAAACGCCGTTACCGGTTCCTGATGCAGTTAGAGCTACTAACCATGCACCATCGGTTGGTGTTGGATTGACTGCAAACTTGAACTGCCCCTCGGCTGGGTCGGAGAGCGTTGACATGCTCTTACCCACAACCGAAGCAATTCCATAAGAGTTCGCGTAACAAACCATAGGTGTGTAGGAGGCGTTGTCCTCGATTGTCATCGGAGCCGATTCGATGTCCTGAAGCTGAATGTCGGTTGGTGAATCGGTTTGCTTATCCACGATTGCCGTGCCGCCATTTTGGGTAGTTACCCCAATCTCATTTGTGGATGGATCCCAGTCACAGCGAGGTTTCGTGTTACCGGTATACAAAATAAAGGCAGAGCGAGTTGACTTCTCACTGAAGTTACGGTTGGTGTCGGTAGCCGTTACTTTGGCGGTCCAAACTCCGGAAGCCGACTTACTGTTACGGAACGAAACCGATGCAACCTTTGGAGTTGCGGCAATTCGAATAAGCCTGAAGGCGCTGCTTCCGGCATCGGCAATAGTTCCGATCGGTGGCTTCACATCGCCAACGGCGGAAACTCGAATCACACTTTCCATACCAGGACGTGCCGGAATCTTTACCTGCTTCGAATTTGCGGTGTCGCTGAAAGTGACTTCGGTCTGGCTTCCAACCACATCACTACTTACCGAATAGCTTTTCACCGATGGGTCGGCGACCGGATAGATGGTGACCAGCGCATAGCCAACCGAGGTGGTAGCGGCTGGGTCGTAAATGGTTTTAGCCCTGATGTTGTTTTCGGTTAGTGCTTTTGGTGCCTTGAAGGCATAGGCATTCTCAAGAACTCTCGGTGTATTTGAAACACCTTCCGAGTTACGCGCTCTCACCGAGAACTTGTGGAGGTTTGATTTGTTGCTGCCGTCGTAAGGCTTCAGGTTTCGAATCACACAGCGAGTGAAAGATGCGCCTTCATCGATTTGGCAAGGGAAAGACTGTCCGCCGTCTTGTACGATTTCGAAGTTTTCAATCGTTGGGAACGACATGCTCGGTGGCACAATTTGCAAGGTCACGGTGTTGGCACTGTAGTCGACCTGGGTAACCGAGCGCACTGGTCCTGGAACACCGCGGAAAGTGAATTCTAGAACGCCAGAACCGAGACGACCGGCCTTGTCGATTACGCGGTAGGTGATGGTGCACTTCGCTCCGCTAGCTTTTTTGCCATCGACTTGGCTCCACTTAGCTGAAATACTCGTGGCGGTGGTACGAAGTTTCACATCGCCGCAGATGTAGTCGGTGCCGTTGGCATAGTTCACAGTTCCGGTTGAGTAACCGAACGGAGCGTAGGTTAGGTCGGTTCCCTCGAACGGGTTGTAAACGCCCTGTCCATTGTTTAAATCGCTCTGGTTTTTGGAACACGAAGCGAATGAGTCATTGACACTGCACTCTAATGTGAGGGTTGCGCCAATTGGTGGGCTACTGGTGAGCTGACCCACAATCAGGGTAAGTTCGACCGGTTCGGTGTTTGGGTGGTTTGAAATCGAAACCTTCACCTTACGAATTGCACCAACCGGAGCGCTTCCGCGAAGCTGGATAGTAACCTCGGTGCCCTTACGGGTGATCTCGAATATGTCGTTGCCCCCCTCGAGAAGGTACTGAAGCGAGTTCTTGTCGTCTTCGCTCTTACCTTCCCAAGTAGTCATAGTTTTTAGTTCGGTAACTTGGGCGTTATCGGCTCCAGGCGCGATGGTTAGCTGACGACCGGTGAGAACCGGCTCTGGGTTGGTTGGGATTACCTTGATTGGGACCAGGATGGTTGTGAAGCCGTCGGTGGAACCAGTAACACGAATTTGAACGTCGCAGAAGTCGGTCCAAGGCGCTCCAGAGCCTGCCGAATACTCAATTAAGGTGCCAGCCTTGACCTTACAAGTCGCCTTGCCGCGAAGACCGTGAGCAGAAACCTTGCCCACTTCAATTTGGCCCGGAAGATTTACGTCGGCTGCGATGTCGAATGTTTTAGACGCACTTTCAGCCACGCGCACCAGTGACTTGACCGGATCAAAAGTAATTTTCGGTGTAAGACCTGGCAGGTGCATGAAACCGTAGCTTTCAACTTCCTTACCGTAGAAGTTGGTTCCGGAAACCTTGAAAATGACGATTCCTGATTCGTTGGGAATTATTGCGGCCGTCAGATTACTGTTCGAAATAACTTTGAACCCTTCGAGCCCGCCCCAAACGGAAAGGGTCAGCTTGTTTACGTCACCCGATGCCCACAAAATCTTGTTGGACACTACGTCGATTCCGGAAGTGGTCAGAGCATCGCGCTGTTCGGCCTGAGTAACGAAAGTGTCGGTCACATCCGGTGCGTCGTTGACGGCTTGGCTGGTCACATTGATCGTTATCGAGCCAAAAGATTCGCTACCAGAGGAACTCTTGGCACGATATTGGAAATGCATCACCGTGGCAGAAGTTCCTGCCGCAATGGTCACGAGGTTGCCGTTCACAGACTTAATTTGCTTCGCCCAAATTGGGTAGAGCTTGGAGTCAAGTGGCAGCTCCGGCTTTATCGAACCTTTAACCAGTGAGATCGGATTCTTAGCATCCGGTTGCGGATCAAAATCATTAGAAACCGGATCAATGACTACCTTGTTGTCGGCTCCCACCAAAACTTCGGCATAGTCGTTCAATGTGGCAGGTGCGGTGTCCGGTTTCGAATCTAAAATTGCTACCTTCACCCAGGCTGTCCCGGAAACCAGACCTTTGGAGTCAACCAAGGTATAAGTAAATGAATCTTGACCCTGAACTCCAGCCACTGCCGAATACTCAAGCGAACTTGAGTCTGGATTCACATAAGCGCCACCCTTGTCGCCCTTGATGTCGCCGATTGAACGAATTGCGACCTGGTCGCCATCAGGGTCCACGCCTACGATCGGCACAGGAATGTTCACGGTCTCCCCGGCGCGCACGCGGGCATAAAGGTTCACCGGCTGAGGTGCGTGGTTTCCTTCGGCGGACGATTGAACGCGGATGGACAGGTAACCGGTCGAACGTACGCCGGTGTTATTGATTGGGTAGATGGAATAAGGGCAACTGTAGAGACCGGCCTTCTTCGGAGCTACTAGTCGGAGCTTTCCACCGCCTGCGAAAATTAGGCCGCCCTTGATACAAGAGGTGTCTGGGTTCTGTTTCAACGATTTGGAGTCGATCACCAGAGGAACACCAGGGTTACCGAGGTCATTGGCCAGAACATCGACGGAAGCCGTGTCTCCAGCACGGACCACAACGGAATCGTGTCTGGCCACCGGCTTTGATGAATCCGGGTCAGCCATTTCATAGACAAAAATTTGACCGGTCGTGGTGAATCTCGAATCGCCGGAACCATCCGAAAGTTTGTAATTTACAACTCCGACGAAACCGAGCGAATTTTGAGTGTTCTTTCCGCGAATACGGATAAAACCACCCTTAATTTTGTCCGCAGAAATTGTTGCTCCACTGATCGGCTGAGCCTCAATTCCGCTGACCACTAAAGCGCGGTGGGTTGGGTTATGTGCGGCGGCAAAGATGTCGATTGATGTGTCCAGATTCGGGCTAACCAGCGCAGTGACCGGCGAGGTTGAAAGTTCAGAAACTGTGGGGTCCACAAAATTGATTCGGAAGGTTTGCGATAACTTCGCTCCCGAGACGTCATTCATCGTGACATCCACGATTGCCGGACCCGCGGTTGTTGAGGTGAATTTCGCTCTGGTGTCATCGAGCGGCTCGATGTTTAGTCCGGAATTCTTGTTGGCATCATTGGCTAGCAAGGTCGCAATCACGACTTCACCGTTTGAACCGGAGACGTACTGCGAGAAATCGACTGTGAGCGGCTCTTGAATGGCGGTTACGATTACCGGCACGGAAAGCTGTGACCCAATTTTCGGCTGAACCTGAATTACCAGAGTTTTGGTTACCTTGGCACCCTTGACATCGGAAAC
>JBEDKG010000046.1:0-4020 GCA_041172205.1 Actinomycetota bacterium
CCTGAACGGTGAACTGCTGAGGGTCGTTTAGAACCAACAGAGGCCAGAGGAAGTCGTTCCAAACCGCGAGGAATGAGAACAAACCGAGGACGAATCCGCTTTGCATGATCAGCGGGAAAACGATTCGGAAGTAGATGCGAACAACGCCCGCGCCATCGATGCTGGCCGCTTCAAGGAGCTCATTTGGTACCTGTGCGTCGATGATTTGACGCATCCAGAACACACCGAATGCGGTAACCAGTGCCGGCACGATAAGTGCGGTCAAGGTGTTGATCCAACCGAGGTTGGCCATCAGCATATAAAGCGGAATGATTCCCAGCTGGCTCGGTAGCATCATGGTTCCAACCACAAAAAGCACCAGGAACTTACGACCCTTGAAGTTCAGCTTCGCGAAGGCGAATCCTGCCACCGAGGAGAAGAACACCTGAGCTACAGCCACGATGGTTCCCACAAAGGCGGTGTTCCACATGGAAATTCCGAAATACTCGTTCGCTTCGAAGACGTGCCCGATGACTTCGAAAAGTCTTGGGCCGATGAGTAGCGTCGGAGTTTCTTTCGAAATTTCGTCATTGCCGTTCGAAGCAACAATGACCATCCAGTAGAACGGGAAAATTGAGATGAATCCAACCAGTGCCAAAATCACATAGGACAGTGGATTCATCTTCCGCCAACGCGGAACCTTGCGCTTCAGCTTAAGAGTGCTCATTTACTTCTCCTCACTCGAAATGCTTCTGGTGATCGCAAAGTTGATGGCCGAAATTATCATCACGATGATCGTGATGAAAATTCCGATGGCCGCCGCATATCCCCAGCGGTTGTTCACAAACGCCTGCTCGTATAGGAATAGAGTCAGGGTCGAGAATTGGCGGCTGTCACCACCTGACATGTTGCCGCCAAGGGTCAATGGTTCGGCGAAGACTTGAAGTCCGCCGATGGTTCCAACAATCAGCACGAATGTGATGGTGTTGCGAAGTTGAGGAAGAGTCACGTAGCGGAACTGCTGCCACTTGGTGGCGCCGTCAAGTTCTGCCGACTCATAGAGGTATGCCGGAATTGCGAGCATTGAAGCCAAGAAGATCAGTGAGTTGTAGCCAAGCCAGCGCCAGGTAATCATGGTCGCAATTGCGATGTGGCTCGGTAGCGGCTCAGCAATCCAGTCGATGTGTGCTGGCATGCCCAAATAGGTCAGCGCGAGGTTCACCAAACCGAAGTCGCGACCGAAAAGCTGGCCGAAAACAATGGCAATTGCCAGAACCGAGGTGATGTTCGGCACCAAAAGAATGGTTCGCCAGAAAGTTGCGCCCTTTAGCTTTGGGTTACGCAAGATGCTGGCAAGGCCGATGGCCATGATCATCTGAGGGATGGTCGAGAAGAACCAGATGCTGAAGGTGTTGCGAAGTGCGGTCCAGAACTGGTCATCGACGATTAGGTCGGTGAAGTTAGTGAAACCGTAAAACTGCTGCTCATCGCCCAGTGGATCCCAGTTGTAGAAGGCGATAACTACCGAATAGATAACCGGGGCCAATCCGAAGATCAGGAACATCACGAAGAAGGGTGCCACAAAGCCGTAACCCCAGTTTGGGTTCAGTGCCTTGATTCCGGTGTCGGTGACCTTGCGGCGCTGAGCCTTCTTTTCGCGTTTCGGCTTTTCCGACTTATTCGGATTTTCCGATTTGAAGACGTTGGTTGGTTTGCGCTTTTTAGGCGAAGCCAACGCGTCGGTTGAGCTCGACATCACTAGTTCCTAATGTTTTTGGAAATTTGCGATATTGCATCGGACCAGGCCGCGGATGCCGTCATCTTTCCTACCGCAACTTTGGCGAGTGCCTGTCCGAAGTAGTTGTCGATGGCTCGCTGGTTCTTACCTTCAAAGATTGGGCGAAGCTGGCGAGCACCGGTTACGTAGATCTGACCGATTGGTGCGTTGCTGAAGAACTTGTCCTTGTAGCCGGTTAGAGCCGCGTTGTTGTAGAGCGAGCTGGCCGATGGGAACAATCCGTAGCGCTTGAAAATCTCAAGCTGAATCGCTGGCGATAGGTACCAAGCGATGAAGGCCTTGGCCTCTGCTGGGTGCTTAGCAGCGGTTGGAACTGAGAGTTGGCTTCCACCTAGGTTTCCACCACCACCAGGTAGGTCGGCAACATCCCACTTACCCGAGGTGCTCTTAGCCTGCTGCTTGATGTAGTCGAGCATCCAGGCTGGAGCTAGAACGGTGGCGAATACGCCCTTCATCATTCCAGCGTTCCAGTCGCTGGTGAACTGGTTGATGCGGGTGCTGATGCCAGAGTTCATTGCGGTTGCAGTTGTGGTGAAGGCAGTCTTCACGTTTGCGTTGGTGTTGTAAATCAGGGTGCCGTTGGTCTCGTAGTACTTCTTAGTTCCCTGGTTCAAGATCGCTGGATACATGGTTCCGGCGTTATCGATGAAGCCGTAGCAAACCTTCTTTACCTTGCAAGAGGTCTTTTCAGCAGCACTTAGCTTCGAGACATAGGTCTTGCCGGTGTCAATGAACTTCTGCCAGGTTGGCCAAAGTGCCGAAACAGCTGCGCGATCGGTTGGTAGACCGTGCTTAGCAAATAGGTCTTTACGGTAGGCAACCTGTAGGCCACCCACGTCGGTAGGAATTCCGATTACCTTGCCGTCTGAGCCAACGCCCTGGTCCCAGCGCCAGTCAAGGTAGTCACTCTCGCGCACAATTCCTGAGAGGTTGGTGAAGTACTTAGGGTAGGCGCGGAAGAAGCCAGAGTATGAAACTTCGATGGCTGCGATGTCCGGGGTGGTGTTCGCCTTGAATGCGGTGATTAGCGACTGGTGGTGTGCGTCCATCGAATTCTTTTTGATTTTGAGGTCGATGTTCGGGTGTAGTCGCTCGTACTCTTGTTCACCCCATGGCTCAATTACGTTTCCGTAAGACCAGATGGTGACTTGGGTCTTGGTTACAGCCTGAGCTGGTTGGATCCCACCCAAGGTGAGACTGGCTACGGCCAGCAGTGACATTACGCTTCGAAGGGTGAGCTTTCGGGTCATCTTGAACTCCTAGGGTGAGATCTTGGGTGCTGATGTGCGTCAGCACCCAAGAACCAACTTTTTTATACTGCTGTCGTGAAATCGGTTTCACGATGTTACTATTGTGCGTGAAAGCGGTTTCATAGCAAATCCGTTTTTGAGAATTACCCCCGCTGTTACCGAATTGTTACCAACTTCAAAGACATAAAGTTTGTCCCACTGGCAGTTAGAGAGAACATGATGAGCAAGAAAAGCAAGGCAATCAAACTGATGGCAATCGGGCTAGCTGCCTGTGCACTCATTACGGTACAGACCTCGGCATCCCAGGGAGTTGTCGGCAACCCAAAGCAAGCGACGGTTTCTAAGAAGCTTCTTTGGAAACAAGAATTCACCGGCAAGTCTGGAACCAAGCCAAACTCCAAGATTTTTAACTACGACCTAGGTGGTGGCGGCTGGGGTAACAACGAGCACCAGGCTTACACCAACCACAACGCGACCCTCACCGGTTCAGGTGCATTGGCACTCAAGCTCCAGAGAATCGTTGTCGACCAGTCTGACCTTTACGAGACCTGCCCAATTGACACCCCTGGAAACGCTTGCGAATTTGAGAGCGCGAGAATTCAAACCAAGGGCAAGCTCAACTTTCAGTACGGTCGCCTAGAGGCACGCATCAAGGTTCCAGTAGGCGATGGTACCTGGCCAGCGTTTTGGTTACTCGGATCAGACATCAGCACCAACGCTTGGCCAAACTGCGGTGAAATTGACATCATGGAAACTAAGGGTTCCGAGCCCTACACCGTTCACGGAACCGCCCACGGTCCTGGCTATTCTGGCGGCGACGGCATCGTGAACACCAAGACCCTTTCAAGCCGTCTCGGCTCGGGCTATCACATCTACGCACTCGACTGGACCAAGAACAAAATGGTTTGGTCAATCGACGGCAAGATTTATCACACCGTCACTCCTTCGGTAGTTGGTAATCACTCCTATGTATTCAATAAACCAATGTTCATG
>JBEDKG010000047.1:0-4628 GCA_041172205.1 Actinomycetota bacterium
ATGTAGTTAACAGCGTCAGCAACGGTTACGAGGTTCTTTACTTCCTCGTCTGGAATCTTTACGCCGAACTTGTCTTCTGCGTTAACAACGATGGTCATCATCGAGATTGAGTCGATGTCTAGGTCGTCGCTGAAGCTCTTGTCCATCTGTACTGACTCGGCAGCAAGGCCGGTCTCTTCGTTTACTAGCTCGGCTAGGCCGGCAAGTACTTCATCCTTTGACAGTGCCATGGTTTCTCCTTATGGGTTATTTATCTATTCAATTTTAGGGCAGAACTACTACTTGAGCGCCGAAGGCAAGTCCTGCGCCGAAGCCAATTTCAAGTGCCAATCCGCCAGACTTTACTGCTCCGGAACTCAAAAGCTCGTGCATTGCCAGCGGAATGCTCGCTGCCGAGGTGTTTCCGGTGTTGATGATGTCTCGGGCGACTACCACTGAATCTGGAAGTTCTAGCTGCTTGGCAAGTTCGTCGATGATTCGAATGTTCGCCTGATGGGTAACCAAGGCACTTAGGTCTTCGGCCTTTACTCCAGCCACCTCGAGAGCCTGCTTGGCAACTTTTGCCATCTCCCAAACGGCCCAGCGGAATACGGTCTGACCCTCCTGGTGAAGAGTTGGCCAGGGCGCAGTGCCGTCGCGGAAATCTAGGAGTGACGAGGTCATGCTCACGGCTTCCCACTTCGATCCGTCGGAACCCCAAACCGATGGTGAAATACCAGGGGTGTCTGACGGGCCAACGATGGCCGCCCCGGCGCCGTCGCCAAGTAGGAAAGAGATGCTACGGTCGGTCGGGTCGATGAAGTCGCTTAGCTTTTCGCCACCGACAACCAGCACGTACTTAGCCATTCCGGAGCGAACCAAAGCATCGGCTTGTGCAATTCCGTAGCAGTAGCCAGCGCAGGCAGCAGAGACGTCATATGCAGGAGCTGGGTTGGCTCCAACCTTGTCGGCTAGAAGAGTTGCAGCCGAAGGGGTCTGGAACGGGTGAGTGATGGTGCTAAAGATTACGGCACCGATTTCCTTTGGATCGATACCGGCCTTAGCGATTGCCTCGTTAGAAGCTTCGACCGCCATGTCCATGAGGCTTTGGTCTTTGCTGGCACGACGACGCGTTACGATTCCGGTGCGCTGACGAATCCATTCATCGCTCGAATCAATTGGGCCAGCCACATCATCGTTGGTAACGACCAAGTCACCACGTGCGGCACCAAGTGAATAGATTTTTGAAAACTTGACTGCTTCGTACTGTTTTAGTGTTGCGGTCATTTGGTGCTCCTAGCCGTGGTTCGCTGCAAGTTGTAAAGCTGCGTCTAGTTGGTCTGGGGTTTTTAGAGCCAGAGTTTCGATTCCTGGCATACCTCGTTTGGCAAGCCCAGCCAAGGTGCCGGCAGGGGAGAGTTCGATTAGAGCGGTTACCCCGGCCGAAACCATGGCTTCCATGCAAAGATCCCAGCGAACCGGGTTGGAAACCTGGTTTACCAAAAGGTTTAGATACTCGGAGCCTGACGAAACGGTCGAACCATTTTTGTTTGTCCAAA
This sequence comes from Actinomycetota bacterium, assembly GCA_041172205.1. Classification (GTDB taxonomy): domain Bacteria; phylum Actinomycetota; class Actinomycetes; order Actinomycetales; family Microbacteriaceae; genus Rhodoluna. The sequence continues at coordinate 1,539 of JBEDKG010000047.1, forward strand.
GTTTCATGCTGGCATTTCCGGTGGTAAGTCCGGCAGCGTAGTTCGCCAATTCCGAAACTGCAGGCTCCATGAAGTCGGTGTGGAATGCGCCTGCCACTGCTAGGGGGATAACGCGAGTTCCAGCCAAAGGTTCGCTTGCGAGTGCTGCAATGCCATCTGCGTCGCCTGCAGCCACAATCTGACCTGAGCCGTTGTAGTTGGCAGCCGAGAGGCCTCTCGCGGTTAGGTAAGCCACTACTTCATCGCGGTCGCCACCCAAGACCGCAGCCATCGAAGACTTGGTAAGGGCCGCGGCCTTAGCCATTTCTGAGCCACGCTTAGTTACAAACTCCATAGCTGTGGCGGTGTCGAAAACTCCAGCAATCGAAGCCGCAGCTAGCTCACCGACCGAGTGACCGGCAACTCCGGCAACATTCTTGAGGCCAGCAGCAGAAAGTGCTGCGAAAGAAGCAAGTGATGCTGAGACGATTAGCGGTTGGGCAATCGCCGTGTCCTTAATAGTGTCGGCGTCGCTTAATGTTCCATAGGTTTGCAGGTCTAGGCCAGAAGCCGACTGAGCAATTTCGATGGTCTCTTTGAATGCGGGAAGTTCCAGCCAAGGCTCAAGAAAACCTGGGGTTTGAGAACCCTGACCTGGGCAGACAATAACTAGCATGGGAAAAGTTTATGCCTCGCCGCCGGCGCTACCGCTGTTGCCAGCGTTGACGTCGTGGAGACGGTACTTTTCGATTGCCTGAGCCGGTGCGCTGGCATCCATTTCACCGCGTGCGACCAACTGCTCAAGAACGCGAACGACCACAGATGGTCCATCAATCTTGAAGTGGCGACGGGCAGCGGCACGGGTGTCCGAGAAACCGAACCCTTCCGCACCTAGAGTTGCGTATTCACCTGGTACCCATTCACGGATCTGGTCTGGAACCTGGTGCATGTAGTCGCTGACACCTAGGAATGGACCGTGGTGTCCCGCAAGCTTCTGGGTCACGTAAGGCTGTTCGACCGATGCGCCTGGGTTTAGGAAACGCTCTTCGTTTTTACGTAGTCCGTCGCGGCGAAGTTCGGTCCAAGAGGTTACCGACCAAATGTCAGCTGAAACTCCCCAGTCTGCCTGCAGAAGTTCTGCGGCTTCCTGAGCCCAACGCAATGCCACACCAGAGGCGAGGATCTGAGCCTTGCGGCCTTCGGCAGGGTTGTTGTAAACCTTGTGAATACCGCGAACGATTCCTTCGACGTCGGCGCCTTCGGGTTCAGCAGGCTGGACCATCGGCTCGTTGTAAACCGTTAGGTAGTACATGACGTTTGGATCCGAGTGGGTTCCGCCGTACATGCGCTCGATACCCGAACGAATGATGTGTCCGATCTCGTATGCGAATGCAGGGTCGTAACTGATCACGGCATCGTTGGTTGCCGCGATGATTGGCGAGTGTCCGTCGGCGTGCTGAAGACCTTCACCGGTGAGGGTGGTGCGTCCTGCAGTGGCACCGATTAGGAATCCACGACTTAGCTGGTCGGCAGCAGCCCAGATTGAGTCGGCGGTGCGCTGGAAACCGAACATCGAGTAGAACACGTAGAACGGAATAATAGCCTGGCCGTGAGTTGCGTAGCTGGTTGCGGCAGCTGCAAATGCAGCAACCGAACCGGCTTCGTTGATTCCGGTGTGGATGATCTGACCTGAGTCTGATTCCTTGTAAGAAAGCAGGATATCGCGGTCTACCGAGATGTAGTGCTGACCCTGTGGGTTGTAAATCTTGGCGGTAGGGAAGAACGCATCCATACCGAAGGTACGAGCTTCGTCTGGAATGATCATCGCAATGCGCTGACCGAACTCAGGAGCGCGAAGCAGGTCCTTGAGCAGACGAACAAAGCCCATGGTGGTGGCAACTTCTTGAGTGCCGCTTCCGCCCTTAGAGATTTCGTAGGTCTTGTCTTCAGGAAGTTTGAAGTCAACGTATTTGCTGCGACGCTCTGGAAGGTAACCACCTAGCGCACGGCGACGCTCGTGTAGGTACTGAATTTCCGGAGCATCCTGTCCTGGGTGGAAGTAAGGAGGCTGGTAAGGGTTTTCCTCAAGCTGAGCATCCGAAATTGGAATGCGAAGTTCGTCGCGGAAGCCCTTTAGGTTATCCAGAGTCATCTTCTTCATCTGGTGGGTTGCGTTACGGCCTTCAAACGACTTTCCAAGGGTGAAGCCCTTGATGGTCTTGGCCAAAATAACGGTTGGCTGGCCCTTGTGTTCAACCGCTGACTTGTAAGCCGCGTAAACCTTGCGGTAGTCGTGGCCACCGCGCTTGAGTCCCCAAATCTGGTCGTCGGTCATGTTCTCGACCAATTTGGCTGTGCGAGGGTCGCGGCCGAAGAAGTTTTCACGAACGAAGGCGCCATCTTCGGTCTTGTAGGTCTGGTAGTCGCCGTCCGGTGTCTTGTTCATTAGGTCAACCAGCGCGCCGTCGGTGTCGTTGGCGAGAAGTGAATCCCATTCACGACCCCAAACAACCTTGATGACGTTCCAACCGGCACCTCGGAAGAAGCTCTCCAATTCCTGGATGATCTTTCCGTTACCGCGAACTGGACCATCTAGTCGCTGCAGGTTACAGTTCACAACGAAGGTTAGGTTGTCTAGACCATCGTTGGCTGCCAGCTGCAATGCACCACGGCTTTCAACCTCATCCAGTTCACCATCGCCTAGGAATGCCCAAACGTGCTGCTCTGAGGTGTCTTTGAAGCCACGACCCTGAAGGTAGCGGTTGAACTGTGCCTGGTAAATGGCGTTGATTGGCCCAAGACCCATTGAAACGGTTGGGAACTGCCAGAAATCTGGCATCAAACGTGGGTGCGGGTAGCTCGAAAGTCCGCCGCCGGCGTGTGACTTCTCCTGGCGGAAACCGTCTAGCTGTTCGGCCGAAAGTCGGCCCTCAAGAAATGCGCGAGCGTATGGGCCAGGTGATGCGTGACCCTGAACGAAAATCTGGTCTCCGCCAGATGGGTGATCGGCACCCTTGAAGAAGTGGTTGAAACCGACTTCGTAAAGCGATGCGCTAGAAGCGAAGGTAGAGATGTGGCCACCAACACCAACGCCAGGACGCTGGGCTCGGT
>JBEDKG010000048.1:0-3121 GCA_041172205.1 Actinomycetota bacterium
CCGTCTAGACGGATACCGGCTCCACCTGGCGAACGGTAGGTGGTGATCTTGCCAGAATCCGGCTTGAAGCCTAACGCCGGGTTTTCGGTGGTGATTCGGCACTGGACTGCAAATCCGTGCATGGTGATCTTGTCTTGCGTGAGACCTAGATCGCTAAGACTCTCCCCTGCCGCAATTCGCATCTGCGACTGCACGAGGTCGATGTCGGTAATTTCTTCGGTGACGGTGTGTTCCACCTGGATACGCGGGTTCATTTCAATAAACACGTGCTTGCCGGCGTTCTCGCCAACGGTATCAATTAGGAACTCGACGGTACCGGCATTGCGGTAACCGATCTTCGACGCAAATGCCACGGCGTCGCGGTATAGCTCTTCACGCAATTCCTGTGTGATGTGCGGCGCCGGAGCGATTTCGACAACCTTCTGGTTGCGACGCTGAATGGAGCAGTCACGCTCAAACAGGTGTACTACGTTGCCGTGTTCATCGGCAAGAATCTGAACCTCAATGTGACGCGGGCGAAGTACTGCCTGCTCTAGGAATACTCGTGGATCGCCAAAGGCACTCTCGGCCTCGCGACTGGCTTCGCCGAGCGCAGCTTTGAGATCTTCACGCTTCTCTACTCGACGCATACCGCGACCGCCACCACCGGCAACCGCCTTTACGAAGATTGGAAAGCCAATGCTCTCGGCTTCCTTTACTAGGACGTCAACATCGGCTGATTGAATCGATGACTTTAGAACTGGAACACCGGCGGCAATTGCTGCTTCCTTGGCATTTACCTTGTTACCAGCCATCTCGAGAATGTCTGAACTTGGACCAATGAATTTGATTCCGTTTTCGGCAGCTGCCTGCGCTAGTTCAGGGTTTTCAGAAAGAAATCCGTAGCCAGGGTAAATGGCGTCGGCCCCAGACTCTTTGGCAACGCGAATGATTTCGGCAACGTTTAGGTAGGCACGGACCGGGTGTCCCTCAGAACCAATCTGGTAAGCCTCGTCGGCCTTTAGGCGGTGGCTCGAGTTTCGGTCCTCGTATGGGAAAACTGCGACGGTTCTAGCGCCAAGTTCATAGGCTGCGCGGAATGCGCGGATGGCGATTTCACCTCGGTTTGCGACCAGGATCTTTTTGAACATTGCTACCTCGAGAGTGCGTTGGAGCGAACAACGGGTTTTAGACGCCTTGACTAAGAGAGTAACCTATTAGACGTGCATGTTCTAAGCGTCAGCTCCCTAAAAGGGGGCGTAGGAAAGACCACGGTTGCCTTGGGTTTGGCATCCGCTGCGTTCTCGCAAGGTCTACGCACTTTGGTGGTAGATCTGGATCCACAGTGTGATGCCACCACTGGACTCGGCGCCATCGGAGTATTCGGTGAAACGGTTGCTGATGTTCTACAGAACCCCCGGCACGCCATTGTGCATAGGTCAATCGTATCTAGTACTTGGACCAAACTTCACCCAGGCACCATCGATGTCATGGTTGGTAGCCCTCAGACCCAAGCTCAGGACTCCCCTGCTCCGACTATTCAAGAAATTTGGCGCCTCGAGGTTGCCCTGGCAAAAGTCGAGCGCGACTACGACTTGGTCATCATCGACACCCCGCCTTCAATCAATGGGCTTACCCGAACCGCCTGGGTTGCCAGCGACCGAGTGCTGATTGTTTCCGAGCCTTCGCTGTTCTCGGTTGTCGCAGCCGACCGCACCACCCATGCACTGGATGAACTGCGCAAAGGACTCACCCCGAGACTTCAAACCCTAGGCATCCTGATCAACCGCTTCCGCCCACAATCGTCCGAGGGTGATTTCCGCGTGAATGAGCTGCGAGAGAAGTATGGGAACCGCATTCTCCCCCAGGTGGTTGAGGAACGAACCGTTCTTCAACAGGCTCAAGGCGCCGGACGCCCGATTCACGGTTGGCCTGGCGAATCAGCTACCGAAATTTCTCAGGTTTTCGACCGCATTCTGGAATTTGTTCAGCAATCGCTTGGACAGAAGACACCTAGTCGCTTGGGTAAAAATAACCGAAAGGTTATGAGACTAAACCGCGTGCTTCGCGGTCAGACCTTGGATGAGGTTTTGAAGGTAGAAGCCAGCGAAGACGCAGAAACTTCTGTTGAGGGAATTCTCGGACTGGACGAAGAGCAGAATTAGATAGCTTTACGCTGACGACGGGCCGAAAGTTCGTCGACCTCATCAAGTGAACTTGGAGTGATGGTCGACAGAGTCGCCTCCACTTCTTCAAGTACTCGTCCTACCGCGATACCGAAAACACCCTGACCGCGACCAAGAAGGTCAATAACTTCGTCGTCGCTGTTGCAGAGGTAAACCTTTGCTCCGTCGGACATCAGTGTGGTTCTTGCCAAATCGTTGATGCCAGAGTCGCGCAACTGGTTGATTGCGATTCGAATCTGTTGAAGTGAAACCCCGGTGTCGAGCAATCGCTTGACCAGCTTTAGAACCAGGATGTCGCGGAAAGCGTAAAGACGCTGAGAACCAGAACCGTGTGCGGTTCGAACCGAAGGCTGGACCAGTGCGGTTCGGTCCCAGTAGTCAAGCTGACGGTAGCTGATTCCGGCCGCTGCAGCAGACGAGTTACCGCTGTATCCGCTATTCGGATCGTTCGTTGGCAAGCCGTCGGTGAAAAGCATGTTTGCCGACTCGTCGCCGAATTCGAATGACTCTTGATCGGTCATGACTTTCCTCCTTCACCTTCAACCTTAGGTTTAATTCTGGTGGTGGATTGGGTGTCTGCGAGGTTAATTAATATCCTCGGCGTGTCGCGCTTCTGACTAGGAGTCGATTTTGCCGATAACCGAGCGAATAATCTCAGAACGAATCGAAGCAAACTGGCTTTCAATTTCCTCAGCAAAGTGCGCGGCGCGGGAACGTGAGCCAGTCTCGTTCTTGGCCAAGATTGGCGCTACGACGCCCTCGATGATGCCAATCTCACGATCGGCAGCAGCCTTCAAACCGCGAAGGTGGCGAGGAGCAATACCAAAACGCTGAAGTTGCACAACCGCGCGAGCAACTGCCACATCGGCTGCTGAGAAAGGCTCGGCCGAGATAAGGCCCACTTCCCTGGCATCGGCAATCAGAGCTGGAGTAATCGCGGTTTCAGCAATTAGCTC
>JBEDKG010000049.1:0-4376 GCA_041172205.1 Actinomycetota bacterium
AAGTCGACCGTCCCAGGTTTGAACGCCAAGGGTGCTTGCATCGGCCCAATGGGTGCTCGTGTTCGCGCGGTTTCTGCCGAATTGAACGAAGAGAAGATCGACATCGTTGACTACGACGAAGACATCAAGAAGTTTGTTGCAGCAGCACTATCGCCAGCCAAGATTTCAGCAACCTTCACCATTCCTTCGAAGGATCCAGATGGTCGCGTGCACGTTCGTGCCCTCGTCCCTGACTACCAGCTGTCGTTGGCAATCGGAAAAGAAGGCCAGAACGCCAAGTTGGCTGCCGATTTGACCGGCGCCAAGATCGATATTCAGCCTGAAAGCATCCTGGACGGCGAGTAGCCCTAGACCAAGTCAGGTAAGCAGGTTAGGATGGAACAAGTTAGAACCTGTGTTGGCTGTAAAACGCTCGGCACCCGAAAGTCTCTGATTCGTCTGGTTTTGGTAAATACCGAACTCACTATCGATGAAGGCAAAAAACTTCCGGGCCGCGGTGCTTGGTTACATGGCAGCAAAAAATGTTTTGATTTGGCAGTGAATCGCAAGGCTTTTAGTCGGGCGCTGAAGCAGCCGGTTGAGGCGAATGAAAAGGTTTTAGCCCTAGCGATAGAACAGGCAGAAGCGATGATGGCAAAAAATGAGTAACTCGAAATGAGTAACCCACAGCTTTAATGGCCTGCCCTGCCTGGGTTGGCCCAGACAGGAGAAAAAGTGGCGGCTTTACCGCGCGTATACGACTTAGCTAAAGAACTTGGTATTGATACCAATGAGGCTTTGGCAAAACTTAAAGAATTAGGCGAGTTCGTCAAGGGTGGATCATCCACCGTGGCACCGCCAGTTGCGAAGAAACTTCGCGAGGCATATCCAAATGCCAAGCCAAAGGAAGAACCGAAGAAGGCGCCAGCTGCACCTAAGGCAGCCCCGGCTTCAGAAGCTGCTGAACCGGCAGCACCAGCTCCGGCCGCTCCTTCGGCACCAAAGGCTCCAGAAGCTGCTGCTCCGGCAGCACCAGCCGCGGCAACCCCGCCGGCAGCTCCAGCAGCAGCCCCAACCGGTATTCCTCGTCCTGGCAACAACCCGTTCGCGGCTAGCCAGGGCATGGGCATTCCTCGCCCAATGGCTCGTCCAGTTGGAAACAACCCATTCTCACAGCGTCCAGGTCAGCAGCGTCCGGGTGGTCCACGACCAGCTGGTGCCGGTGGTCCTGGTCGTCCTGGTGGCGCACCTCGTCCGGGTGGCGCACCTGGTTCACGTCCTGGCTTTGGCGGTGGCGCCGGTGGCGCACAGCGTCCTGGCTTTGGTGGAGGAGCACCTGGCGCCGGTGGAGCAGCAACCGGTTTCGGTGGCCCACGTCCTTCAGGTGGTCCTGGTGCTCGCGGTCGCGGCAACGGTGGTGGCACCGCTGGTGCGTTCGGTAAGGGTGGAAGCCGTGGCGCTTCAAAGGCCCGTAAGTCGAAGCGCGCGAAACGCGAAGAGTTCGAACAGAGAATGGCTCCAAGCCTTGGTGGCGCAGTTGTGCCACGTGGCGACGGCTCAACCGTTCTACGCCTACGTCGCGGTGCTAGCATCCAAGACTTTGCAGACAAGATTGAGACCACTCCAGCCCAGCTGATCACCGTGCTATTCGCACTTGGTCAGATGGCTACCGCAACCGCTTCGCTAGACGAAGAGACCTTCCAGATCCTTGGCGAGGAGCTCGGCTACAAGGTTGAACTGGTTTCACCTGAAGACGAAGAGCGCGAACTGTTCGACAGCTTCGGCCTAGACCTAGACGACGAAGACGACGAAGAAGACCTACTTCCTCGCCCTCCAGTTGTTACCGTCATGGGTCACGTTGACCACGGTAAGACTCGTCTTCTAGACAGCATCCGTAACTCGAACGTTATTGCCGGCGAGCACGGTGGAATCACCCAGCACATTGGTGCGTACCAGATTCACACCACGCACGAAGGCATTGACCGTGCGATCACCTTCATTGACACACCAGGTCACGAGGCGTTCACCGCTATGCGTGCCCGTGGTGCTCAGGTCACCGACATTGCAATCCTTGTGGTTGCAGCCGACGACGGCGTTATGCCTCAGACCATTGAAGCGTTGAACCACGCTCAGTCGGCTGGCGTACCAATCGTGGTCGCGGTCAACAAGGTTGATAAGGAAGGCGCTAACCCGGACAAGATCCGTCAGCAACTAACCGAGTTCAACCTGGTTGCCGAAGAGTACGGTGGCGATGTCATGTTCGTGAACGTTTCGGCGCTTACCGGCAAGGGTGTTCCAGAGCTTCTTGACGCGGTTCTTCTAACCGCCGACGCCGCTCTAGACATGCGCGCCAACCCAGACAAGGACGCACGCGGTATTGCTATCGAAGCGAACCTAGACAAGGGCCGCGGTTCGGTTGCTACCGTTCTAATCCAGCAGGGAACTCTAAACGTGGGTGACTCGATTGTGGCCGGTGCGGCTCACGGTCGTGTTCGTGCCATGTTCGACGAAAACGGTGAGGCTGTTCTTTCGGCTGGTCCGAGCCGTCCGGTTCAGGTTCTCGGTCTTCAGTCGGTGCCTCGCGCCGGCGACACCTTCGTGGTGACCGAAGACGAGCGCCAGGCACGTCAGATCGCTGAGAAGCGTGAAGCTGCCGACCGTAACGCCCTTCTGGCCAAGACTCGCAAGCGTGTCTCACTTGAAGACTTCACCAAGGCTCTTGAAGATGGCAAGGTTGAGTCTCTCAACCTCATCATCAAGGGTGACGTTTCGGGTGCTGTTGAAGCCCTCGAAGACTCGCTTCTCAAGATCGAAGTGGACGACAGCGTGCAGCTACGCATTATCCACCGCGGTGTTGGTGCAATCACCGAGTCGGACGTCAACCTTGCTACCGTCGACAGCGCAATCATCATCGGATTCAACGTGCGCCCAGACAACAAGGCCAAGGACCGCGCCGACCGTGAAGGTGTTGACATCCGTCACTACACCGTCATTTACCAGGCGCTGGACGACATCGAGAACGCTCTCAAGGGAATGCTTAAGCCAGAGTTCGAAGAAGCTCAGCTCGGTACCGCAGAGGTTCGCGAACTGTTCAAGTCTTCGAAGGTTGGAACCATTGCAGGTTCGATCGTTCGGTCGGGCTCGATCAAGCGAAACAGCTTGGCTCGTGTCATCCGTGGCGGCGTAACCATTGCCGACAACCTAAAGATCGAATCGCTAAAGCGTTTCAAGGACGACGCCACCGAAGTCAAGACCGACTTCGAGTGTGGTATCGGACTCGCTGGTTTCAACGAGCTGGAGCTCGAAGACATCATCGAAACCTTCGAGATGCGCGAAAAGCCTCGAGTCTAGGGATAGCCAATGGTTGATGTTGCGAGAGCACGCAAGCTAGCCGAACGAATTAAGGTTTTGGTTGCCGAAGCACTGGAACGGGCCGTAAAGGACCCCGACCTGGGCTTCGTCACCATCACTGACGTTCGTGTCACGCCAGACCTTCAGAATGCTTCCATCTACTTCACTGTTTTTGGAACTCCTGAAGAGAAGCAGCAGTCGGCTGAGATTATTGAAAAGAACCGTGGGCTAATTCGTCGTGAGGTTGGTCGTGGTCTTTCGATACGACTAACCCCAACCATCGAATTCATTCCTGATGAAGTTCCTGAAATTGCCGCTCACCTGAACGACCTTTTGGCTGAGGCCAAGGCTCGCGATGCTGAGGTTCAGGCGATTGCCAAGGATGCCAAGTTTGCCGGTGAGGAAAACCCTTATAAGGAACCTCACGTAGACGACGAGGACTAACTTGCAAGCCGGTTTGGTGCTGGTTGATAAGCCGGAAGGCTGGACTAGCCACGACGTGGTTGCGCGAATTCGTCGTGTGGCTAACACCCGACGAGTGGGTCACGCCGGGACTCTAGACCCAATGGCCACCGGGCTTTTGGTTCTCGGGGTTGAATCGGCCACGAAACTTTTGACTTTCATCGTTGGTGCCGACAAAACTTACGAGGCCACGATTCGCCTCGGAGCTTCAACCATCACCGACGACCGCGAGAGCGAGTTTTTGGAGCAGGCATCACCAGAAGCCGTTGCCAAGATTTCGAACCAGCAAATCTTCGATTGCATTGCCGAGCTGACTGGAAACATCGAACAGGTGCCGTCATCGGTTTCTGCAATCAAAGTGGACGGCGTTCGCGCCTATGCCAAAGTGCGCGGGGGAGACGAAGTGAAACTCAAGGCCCGCCCGGTAACGGTTTCCAGGTTCGACGTTATTGGTGAACCAAGTCACATCGACGGATTTATTGATCTGGATGTAATCATCGATTGCTCGTCTGGAACCTACATTCGAGCCTTGGCCAGAGACCTTGGCAGCAAGTTGGGCATCGGCGGGCACCTAACGGCACTTC
>JBEDKG010000050.1:0-3589 GCA_041172205.1 Actinomycetota bacterium
TTCCGCGAGGAGGGTTTACTGGATTAGCCACGTTATAAGTTTGCCAGAGCCTAGAGCTCTTGGCCGATAACTCCAGCATCGGAAGCTTCTAGAACTTCGAACTTACGGATGTCACTCATGAGTTCGGTGGTTGCTTTTCTGAGTGCCATTTCTGGGTCGATGCCGTTTACGCGGGCTGCTGAGACGATTGCGAGGAGGAGAGTTCCGAGCTCTTCGTCGGTGTTTACCTGGATTGGGCTTTGGCCTTTTTCTAGAACTCCGAGCTTTTCGGCTTTACCGATTACCTTGTTGGCAAGTGCTAGGGATGGCATTCCTAGAGGGACGCCGTCGAGAACGGATTCGCGTTCCGGCTTTTCCTTCTTCTTGTGGTTGTCCCAAGACTTCATTACGTCTTCGCCGGTTTTTGCTGCGAACTCTTCTTTTTCTTGTTCGTTGCCGAATACATGTGGGTGACGAGACTTCATCTTGTCTTCCATGTGTTTCGCTACATCTTGGATGTTGAATTGCCCGTTGGCTTCGGCGATGTCTGAGTGGAAGATGACGTTGTATAGCACGTCGCCTAGTTCTTCTTTGATGGCTTCAGGATCTTTGCTCTGCACGGCGTCGATGAGTTCATAGGTCTCCTCGATTAAGTAGGTGAGGAGAGATTCGTGGGTCTGCTCGGCATCCCAAGGGCAACCACCTGGTGCTCGGAGGATGTGAGCTGTCTTGATTAGGTCGTCTAGTTGGGTCATTTCATAACCTCCAGGTTTTTAGGTTTAACAACTACGAACAGGATGATGATTCCAAGGGCCATGAAGCCGGCTTGGGTTAGGCCGATTCCTAGTGCTGAGTTGTGATCGAGGATGGCGTAGTAGGCGCCGGCGATGGTTGTTGCGATGGTTCCGGAGACCGCTAGGACTGCGGCTGCTGTGCCAGCCTCATTGGGGTGAGAGGCCATGGCGAGACCGAGGATTGGGGTCACGCTCGTTCCGAAGCCGATGGCGAAGATGGCAAGCGTTGTGGTGTAGAAGACGAAGCCGAGGTTCATTGTTGCGGTTAGGATTTGAACAACGCCGGCTGCGCTTCCAATTGCAAGGGCTACGAGTAGAGCGTATTGAGGTTTGATCTTTGAACTCAGCTTGGTTCCGAGCTGGCTACCGATGTAGGCGCCAACCGAGTTGATTGATAGGAAGATTCCAACCTGCGCTGGGTCGATCAGATAGGCATTGTCGTAGACGAAAGGGCCAACGCTCAGGTAGCAAAAGAGGGAAACGCTGATGCAGCTTTGAACGATGATCAGGCCAAGGAAGACTCGGTCTTTCACCAGATACGTGAAGCGCTTGGCAACGTCCTTGGCAGTTGTTCTGGTTCGCTGCTCTTTGCTCATAGTGTCTGGAAGTTTGAAGAAAATCAGAATTAGCAGAGCTGTCCCGAGTGTGGCAAGGATGAGACCTAGACCTCGCCAGTCGGTGAAGCTCTGAAGATAGGAACCAAAGATTGGGCCGATGAACCATGACGTGGACATCAGCAGCATTGAGCGGCCAACTGCCTTAATGAGCAGGAGACCTTCATACATGTCGCGAAGCATGGCGTTGGCAATAACGGCTGCGGCTGATGCAAAGAAGCCTTGGAGGATTCGGCCGGTGAAGAAGACTTCAACGTTGGTTGCGACCGAGGCCAGTATGGCTGCGCCGATGTAACCGATAACTGCAAAAAGGATTGGTTTTCTGCGACCAATGGCGTCGCTCATTGGGCCGGCGATAACCGTACCAACCGAAATACCCAGGGTTAGTGCGGTTAGGTTTTGGGCGATCAGAGTTTGGGCAACGTTTAGGTCTTTTGCGATGAACGAAATGTTTGCAAGATAAGGGTCAAGTGAGAACGGTTGCAAAACTCCGAGTGCTCCGATGAGCAAGATGAGGCCAGTACGGAGTTTAGTTTCGGTCATGGTCTCAACTTTATTCTGCTCGTTTGGTGGCGCGGTTCAACTGCTCGAGAAGCGCCCATGTCCAGTCGATCATTTCTCGGTCGGTGGCATTTGGAGGCGTTGGAACACTCAAGTTCTTTGCGGCTGAAAGGTAGCGAGAACCCGGGTAAAGCCTGCTGAATGCCACCTGGGTTGCTTCGTCGAATTCGATTGGTGCGATTCTTGCCATCTGGCCAATTAGAAGGACGTCGGTGAGTTCCATACGGTTGGCTGCTTGTCGAAGTTCAATGACGTCGATGAGGTTGGTAACCGACTGCGGGGCAACGCCGTAGCGGTCTTCAAGTTCGGCCTTGATCTTGTCGAGGTCGGCTCGGGTGTTGCTGGCATTGCTCGATGCCGAAAGCTTGTGATATGCCTCGAGGCGTAGGCGCTCGGAGTCTACGTAGGTGGCTGGAATGTGGGCGTCGATTGGAAGTTCGAGCTTTAGTTCGGCAGGGGTTTCGTGCTTGATTCCCTTGAAGTCGTTTACGGCTTCGCCGATCATGCGGAGGTAAAGATCGAAGCCGACTCCCGCGATGTGACCCGACTGCTCGCCGCCAAGCAGGTTTCCAGCGCCACGAATCTCGAGGTCCTTCAGCGCTACCTGCATTCCAGAACCGAGTTCGTTGTTGCTGGCAATCGTGGCAAGTCGGTCGTGGGCAAGTTCGGTTAGCGGCTTGCTTGGGTCATAGAAGAAATAGGCGTAGGCGCGTTCACGGCTGCGACCTACGCGTCCGCGGATTTGGTGAAGCTGGCTTAGACCGAAGTTCTCGGCTCGGTCAACGATCAGGGTGTTCGCGTTTGGAATGTCGATTCCGGTTTCAATGATTGTCGTTGAAACCAGGACGTCGAACTTCTTTTCCCAGAAATCAACCACGACCTGCTCGAGGGCGTTCTCCCCCATTTGTCCGTGAGCCACGGCAACGCGTGCTTCTGGAACCAGGTCGCGGATGTGATCGGCTACCAGTTCGATGTTCTCAACGCGGTTGTGAACGAAGAAGACTTGGCCTTCTCTCAGAAGTTCACGGTGAATGGCTGCGGTTACCTGTTTGTCGGAGTAAGCGCCAACATAGGTGAGGATTGGGTGGCGGTCTTCCGGCGGGGTTGCCAGGGTAGACATTTCACGAATACCGGTGACAGCCATTTCGAGGGTGCGAGGAATTGGCGTTGCCGACATGGAGAGCACGTCGACGTTTGCTTTTAGTTCCTTGAGCTTCTCTTTGTGTTCAACACCGAAGCGCTGTTCTTCGTCGACGATGATTAGTCCAAGGTTTTTGAATTTGATGTTTCCGGAAAGCAGGCGGTGAGTTCCGACCACCATGTCTACCGCGCCAGACTCTAGGCCCTTGATGGTTTCCTTAGATTCCTTCTCGGTTTGGAAGCGACTCAGGCTTCTCACCGTTACTGGAAAGCCTTCGAAGCGGCGTTCGATGGTGTCGGTGTGCTGTCTAACCAGCAGTGTGGTTGGTACGAGCATGACGACCTGTTTGCCGTCTTGGATGGCCTTGAAGGCGGCGCGAATGGCCACCTCGGTCTTGCCGTAGCCAACGTCGCCGGCGAGCAGGCGGTCCATGGGAACCGAACGTTCCATGTCGCGCTTCACTTCTTCGATGGTGTTGAGCTGGTCTTGAGTTTCCACAA
>JBEDKG010000051.1:0-3746 GCA_041172205.1 Actinomycetota bacterium
TGCGTAGTGCGCGGTTGGGAAAACCGGTACTGGCTCGGTGTAAGGCTCAACACCGAGGTAGGTGCGAGCGAACTCGGTGATGTCTGGAAGCTTGGCGTCGATGACCTCTGGTGGGAGGTGAGTAAGGTCAAGCAGAACGTAGTCCTTGTGTGGGCCAGCGCCGCGACCCTCGCGCACCTCGTTCGCCATTGCACGGGCAACCATGTCTCGAGGAGCAAGGTCCTTGATGGTTGGTGCATAGCGTTCCATGAAACGCTCGCCTGAAGCGTTACGCAGGATTCCACCTTCACCGCGGGCAGCCTCAGAAAGCAGGATGCCTAGACCGGCTAGACCGGTTGGGTGGAACTGGTAAAACTCCATGTCTTCCAGAGGAAGACCCTTGCGCCAGATGATTCCAACGCCGTCGCCGGTTAGGGTGTGTGCGTTCGAGGTGGTCTTGAAAATCTTTCCGAAACCACCGGTTGCGAAGATGATCGACTTACCCTGGAAGATGTGAATCTCGCCGGTAGCCAATTCGTAAGCAACAACCGCGCTCGGACGCTCTTCGCCATCGACCGTGTTCATAACTAGGTCGAGAACGTAGAACTCGTTGTAGAACTCGATACCGAGCTTTACGCAGTTTTGGTACAGGGTCTGAAGAATCATGTGACCGGTGCGGTCGGCTGCGTAGCAACTACGACGAACCGGCGCCTTGCCGTGGTCGCGAGTGTGGCCACCGAAGCGTCGCTGGTCAATCTTGCCGTCTGGAGTTCGGTTGAACGGTAGACCCATGTTCTCTAGGTCGATAACCGCCTGAACCGATTCCTTAGCAAGAATCTCGGCTGCGTCCTGGTCGACTAGGTAGTCGCCACCCTTAACGGTGTCGAAAGTGTGCCATTCCCAGCTGTCTTCCTCAACGTTGGCAAGAGCCGCGGCCATACCACCCTGAGCTGCACCGGTGTGCGAGCGGGTTGGGAAAAGCTTGGAGATAACCGCAGTCTTGGCGTGTGGGCCAGCCTCGATGGCGGCACGCATACCTGCGCCACCGGCTCCCACGATTACTACGTCGTACTGGTGGTTGTGAACCTTAGGTTTGCTCAATTTCTTCTCTTCTATTTACTTGCTGCAGAACTGTGGCAAAGCCGAAACAACACTGGTGTCTGGGCATGGGTCGAAGGTCGTGGTGACCAGGGTTCCAAGCACGATCAGCAAAATACAGATCGTCCAGAGGGCGAAGTTCAGGCTCTTGCGCCATCCCTCACGTTCGGCGTAGTCGTTGACCAAAGTGCGCATACCGTTGGTGCCGTGAATCAGTGCAAGCCAGAGCATTAGTGTGTCCCAAACCTGCCAGAACGGGTTGGCCCACTTGCCGGCGACGAACGCGAAGTCGATTGCCTTGATGCCATCACCAGTGAATAGGTTGATGAACAGGTGACCGAAAATCAGAACGATTAGGACTACGCCAGAAGCGCGCATGAACAACCAGGCCCACTTTTCGCGGTTCGCCGACTTGCGGTTGCGTGGGCTGCGAGGAGTTTCGATGGTAACCATTACTTACCTGCCTGGATGTATTCAAGAACGTGCATGATGTGACGAGGTGCGAAGGCAGCGAAAAGTACGAAGGCTACCGCGACGACGACCCAGAACATTACGTTCTGGTACTTGGCACCCTTGCGCCAGAAGTCAATCAGGATGATTCGTACACCGTTAAGCGCGTGGAACAAGATAGCCGCAACCAGACCCAGTTCGGCGATACCGATGATTGGGGTTTTGTAGGTTTCGATGACCTCGTTGTACGCAGCTGGGTCTAGACGAACCAGTGCGGTGTCTAGGGTGTGTACGAGTAGGAAGAAGAAGATAGATAAACCTGTGATGCGGTGTAAAACCCACGACCACATGCCGATTTTTCCTCGGTAGAGGGTACCGGTTGGTTTGGTTGGCACAATGCCTCCTGATGTTTCAACTCTGAAGCGACGGTTCTAATTCTAACCCTGTAAGGAAAGCGAACTGGGTCTGCTTGGGCTTAAACTTGGCACTGTGCCAGAAAATTCCTCCCGCCGCAAAGCGTCGCTGATCGCTTGGATTTCTGTCGCCTCTGTTGCGCTCGCGGGCTGCGCCGAATTGCCAAACGCTGCACCAATAACCCCGGTTGATTACCGCGGCTGCGTTCTTTCGCAGAGCGACTCGAACGATTCGACTTTGTCCGAGGTTGCAACCTATTCGATGAACCAAGCGGCCGTAACCTACGGCATCAAGCGCACCGACCTTGAGGTAACTTCTGGCAAGTTGACCAGCGGGGTCAAAAAGCTTGCGAAGGCCGGCTGTCAGCTGGTTGTAGTTTCGGGTTCCGGCTTCGGCTCCGCAATTGCGTCTACGGCGTCAGACTTTCCCAAGGTGAACTTCATCTACGTATCCGAAAAGGCCGAACCGAAAATTTCAGCAGCCAACTTGGACAACCTGGTTTCCTACGGTGTTGACCTTTACGAGGTTGGAATTATCTCCGGCTACCTCGCAGCCGATCTGTCGCAGCTCCACTACGTTTCTCTAGGATGCTCATCCGAAATCGGCGAAACACTTCTGCTGGGCGCAAAGTATGGGGCCTCAAAGTTCGATTCTGAAAATGCGGTTGAAACCAAAGTGGTGGCTCGTGTTGGCACTATGGTTACGTCAGAAACCGTGCTGCCAGATGTTGAACTACTTGCTGGCTGCGCCAAGTCTTTTGTGGCCAACGACGCGGTTCGTGCCTACATCGGCTATGGACTCGACAACTATCTTGATAGCCGATTCGAAACCGTCAAAAACAAAATTGCAACCACAGTGGTTCCGCAACTCGGTAGCAAAATCATGGAAGTCGTTGCATCCGATTTGGAAAGTGACTTCATCGGCGGAAACCTCGGTTCGGTAACCGCAACCTATGGAAATGGATTACTAACTCTTTCCCCAGACCGAGACATCGCAATCGATGCGGACACTCTAACCAAAACTTCAAACGGTAGTCGCCGACTACGAAGCCACACTCAAGTAGGAGCAAACATGGACATCAGAAAACTTCCAAAGATCTCGTTGCACGATCACCTCGACGGCGGATTGCGTCCGCAGACCATCATCGAACTAGCGGAAGAGATTGGCCTTGAGCTTCCTGCAACCAACGCGCGCGACCTAAACCAGTGGTTCCTGGAGTCGGCAAACTCTGGCTCGCTGGTGGAGTACCTGAAGACTTTCGACATCACCACCGCGGTTATGCAAACCAAGCACGGACTCACCCGGGTTGCTCGCGAGTTCGTTGAAGACCTTCACAAGGACGGCGTAATTTACGGCGAAATTCGCTGGGCACCGGAACAGCACCTGGCCAAGGGTCTTTCCCTAGATGAGGTTGTCGATGCCGTTCAGGATGGCCTCGACGAAGTGTTGAAGCGGTCGAGGGTGCTGGTGGCTACATTCGCACCGGTCAGTTGGTCACCGCGATGCGTCACAACAACCGCGGCCTAGAAATCGCTGAGCTTGCCGTGCGCCACCGCGACAACGGTGTGGTCGGTTTCGATATCGCCGGCGCCGAAGCCGGTTTCCCTGCTAGCAATCACAAGGCTGCCTTCGACTACCTAGCCGAAAACATGTTCCCAACCACCGTGCACGCTGGCGAAGCCGACGGCGTTGAAAGTATTCGCGACGCAATTGTTTCCGGCCGCACCTTGCGCCTGGGTCACGGTGTTCGCATTTACCAAGACCTTCTGATGCGCGAAGAAGATGGACGTGACTACGTGCAGCTG
>JBEDKG010000052.1:0-3446 GCA_041172205.1 Actinomycetota bacterium
AGTTCAATGCCGTGTTGATACGACCAACCTCGGTCTTGGAAGACTGTTCGACCAGACGGCTGTCGATCTTTCCGGCGGCGACCGCAGCGGCGGTTCGTTCGACTTCCTTGAGAGGGCGAAGTGCGGAGGTGATTGTGAACCAGATTGCCAGGGCACTCAGAATAAGAAGCACTGCGCCAAACAGGGTGCCGATGTCTCGATAACGAGCAATCAGCGCGTGACTATTGGCAACAGGTAAGGCAACTACCAATGAACCGACATAACCGGTAGTTGGAACAGCGACGATTCGCCAACCATTGTTTTCGCCAACGTCTGAAGAAGGAACTCCCGCTTTGTCGATTTCGAATGGAACTCCTGCAATTCGGGCAACCTCTGGAAGTCTGAAGTTTGTAAGGTTCGGGAAAACACGGTTCTTATTGGAGCCGGCAAAAATACCCCTAATGAGGCCACCCTGAGGATCCAGGTAAGCGATGTAGTAGTCGCTCGGTAGGTCTGGAAGGACTAGCTGCCCAGTGAATACTCTTGCCGAGATTTGATCGGGAAGTTCGTCGCTCAACGCCTCGGCGCTAGCTAGGAGTGTGGTGTCGGTGTTGCGCTGCATGTAAGTGGCGAGCAGCGACATCGTGCCGACGCTGGAAATCGCCAGAAGCAGGCCGATGATCGCGACCGACAGTGCGGTCAGTTTGCTTCGAAGTGAAATTCGAGCCCAACCGGCGGCTAGCTTCTGATTCATGGCCTAGTTCTTTTTCGTCGATTTGAACATGTATCCGTGCCCACGCTTGGTGACCAACACCGGTTCGCTGGTTAGCGGGTCAAGTTTCTTGCGAAGGTAGGAAACATACGATTCGACGATACCCATTTCGCCGTTGAAGTCATACTCCCAAACGTGGTCGAGAATCTGTGACTTTGAAAGCACTCGGTTCGCGTTTTCCATCAGGAAGCGAAGCAGCTGGTACTCGGTTGGGGACAGTTCAACCGGGGTGTCGTTTACAAACACCTCATGGGCGTCTTCGTCGATGCGAACTTCACCAACCTCGATAACGCTCTTTTGGGCTGTGCTGGCTTTGGTGCGTCGAAGGATCGCGTTGATGCGAGCGATGATTTCATCGAGGCTGAATGGCTTGGTCATGTAGTCGTCGCCGCCCACGGTGAGGCCGGTGATCTTGTCTTCAACTTCGTCGCGTGCGGTCAGGAACAGGACCGGGGCCAGGATGTTCATTGAGCGAAGTTTCTTGGTTACCGAAAAGCCACTCATGTCTGGAAGCATGACGTCTAAAAGGATAAGGTCTGGGTTGCCTTTTTCGGCTGCAACAACGGCGTCGTTTCCGTTGCCAACGGCGAGGACCGAAAAGCCGGCGAAGCGAAGTCCGCTGGCGAGAAGGTCGCGAATGTTTGGTTCGTCATCTACTACGAGAATCTTGATTGGTTCCATACCTGTGAGTTTCCTCCGTGAACCTGTGAGAACCCTGAATGTTTCTTGGGTGTTTTCTGCATTACCTAGAGTGCGTGTGCATCCAAGATTTCGTAGCTGTAGCCCTGCTCGGCTAGGAACCGCTGACGGTTCTGAGCGAAGTCTTGATCCACGGTGTCGCGCGAAATGATCGTGTAGAAACTGGCAGCGCGCCCATCGGACTTTGGTCGTAGCAGGCGACCGAGACGCTGAGCCTCTTCCTGGCGTGAACCGAACGAACCTGAAATCTGAATCGCAACAGACGCCTCTGGAAGGTCAATCGAGAAGTTCGCAACCTTCGAGACCACCAGGGTTTTGATTTCGCCATCGCGGAAACCCTGAAACAGGCGCTCACGTTCGTCCACGGGTGTCTGGCCGGTGATGAGTGGAACATCGAGCTTGTCGGCCACCTCATGAAGTTGCTCGAGGTATTGCCCAATCACAAGAGTTGGTTCACCTTCGTGCTTTTTGAGCAGTTCGCTAATGACCTCAATCTTTGCGGTTGCACAAGCAGCCAAACGATAGCGGTCTTCCTGGTTAGCAATTGCGTAATCCATGCGAACATCGCCTGGTAGGTCAACGCGAACCTCAAAACAGGCAGCCGGCGCGATGTACCCTTGCGCCTCGATGTCCTTCCAAGGAGCGTCAAAGCGTTTTGGTCCAATTAGCGAAAATACTTCACCCTCTTTGCCGTCCTCGCGAACCAGAGTCGCGGTGAGTCCGAGTCGGCGACGAGCTTGCAGGTCGGCGGTCATCTTGAAAATCGGTGCCGGCAGCAGGTGCACTTCGTCGTAGATGATGAGACCCCAGTCGTTGGCGTTGAGCAGCGCTAGGTGAGCGAATTCACCCTTACTCTTGGTGGTCAAAATTTGGTATGTGGCGATGGTGATCGGTTTGATTTCCTTCACCGAGCCCGAGTATTCGCCGATTTCCTCTTCGGTTAGTGAGGTGCGCTTGAGCAGTTCACTCTTCCACTGGCGAGCCGAGACCGTGTTGGTAACCAGGATTAGGGTGTTGGTCTTGGCAACGCTCATAGCTCCCGCGCCAACAATGGTTTTACCGGCACCACAGGGAAGAACTACGACGCCCGAACCGCCATCCCAAAACTTCTCAACCGCCTTTGCCTGGTAATCGCGGATATTCCAACCGATTTCATTCAGGGCGATGTCGTGCGGTGTGCCAGGCGCGTAGCCTGCGAAGTCCTCAGCTGGCCAGCCGAGCTTCAAAAGTTCTTGCTTAACCTGACCGCGAGCCCAAGCCGCGATCGCAAAGTTCTCGCTGTCGATTGGCTCTTCAAGGAGTGCTGCAATTTTTGGCTGCTTCGAAGCTTCAACCAAGACCGCCCGGTCGGTGGAGTGCAGCATAAGTCGCTGGTCTTCACCGCGAATAATCGAGAGGCGCCCGTAACGCGACATGGTGTCGACGATCTCATTGCGAACGCCGGCTGGAACCGCGAACTTGGCGTACTTGTCTAGAACCTCAAGAACAAAGTCGGAATCGTGGCCAGCCGCGCGAGCGTTCCACAGACCCAAACGAGTAATTCGGTAGGTGTGAATGTGCTCCGGCGCACGCTCCAGCTCGGCAAAGATCGAGAGGTCGTGGCGAGCGTCGGCAGCTTGAGGATGGTCCACTTCCAGAAGCGCGGTTTTGTCGCTCTGAACGATAAGTGGTCCTGAAGTCATCCTTAAAGCCTAAGCGAGAGAGATGGCAGAAATGGTGGTCAATGGCAGGGTTCGCTCCACCTGTGCCTTGCGATCGAGACCTCGCAAACGGCCGTTAGCAATACCGCTTGGTTCAAGTTCGATGACCAGTTGTGTGCCATCGGGTCGATTGACTGTGATGGAAAGCTTTGCTTTGTTGCGAATCGCCATCTGCACCTGTCGGGTCATCACTTCGTCGTTGCCAGCCTTCGCCGAGCTCAGGTCGGCTTCACGAAGCTTCGCGATTCGTTCGTCCCACTTGTTTAGAGCACTCTGATTGGTTGCAGTTTCCGCGG
>JBEDKG010000053.1:0-3008 GCA_041172205.1 Actinomycetota bacterium
AGCGCGCCGAAATCAAGGACGCCTTTGGCTACCTGGTCGCAATTTCAAACCGTAAGGACGACCTCGCAATTCGTCGCATTTTGAACGTTCCGAAGCGCGGAATTGGCGATGCGTCGGAGACCCAGATTGCGTCGTTCGCCGAGAAGAACGACCTGTCGGTTCGAGAAGTTTTGAGTCACGTTAGTGAGATGGGCTTTGGTCCGAAGATCACTGGAGCCGTCACTCAGCTGGCCGACCTGCTGAACGAGCTTGAGGTAATGATCGAAACCTCAACCGTCGACGAAATTCTGAGAACCGCGCTACAGCGCTCTGGATTGCTCGATGCCCTAAAGGCTAGTCGCGACCCACAGGACGAAGCCCGCGTTGAGAACCTCGACGAATTGGTGAACGTTGCCAAGGAATTTCAGCGCAACAACCCTGAAGGTAAGTTGCCAGACTTCCTGAACGAAGTTGCACTCGTGGCAGCCGCCGACGACATCGACGACGAGTCGGGAACCGTTTCGCTCATGACCCTGCACACTGCCAAGGGTTTGGAATACGACGTGGTGTTCCTAACCGGTATCGAAGAGGGTCTTCTTCCTCACAAGATGTCGTTCCTGGTTCCCGGAGGAACCGCCGAAGAGCGTCGCCTGTTCTACGTTGGAATCACCCGTGCCCGCAAGAAGCTCCACATTTCGCTGGCGCTCAGCCGAAGCACCTTTGGCGAAACCGACTCGGCACTGCCGAGCCGATTCCTCTCAGAAGTCCCAGACGAACTAATTGCTTGGCGTGAAACCGGAGCGAACCGCGGGGGAGCACCAAGACAATTCCGCCCATCGATCGCTGACACCACCGGCTTTGGTAACCGTGAGGAAAAACCTAAGACCGAATGGAAGGGAGCAATCTCTTCTGTTCGTAACAATGAGGGTCTGGTTCTCGAAGTTGGCGACAGCATTGAACACGACGATTTCGGTCGCGGTAAGGTCATCTCAATCGGCGGAGTGGCACCTCGTCAGACTGCTGAAATCAATTTCGGTTCTCGGGGAGTAAAACGCCTGTTGGTGAAAGTCGCCCCAATCAAAAAGCTCTAAACTTGACACTTAGGTGCGTCTTTTGCACCTCGATAAGATACGGAAAATCACAGTGGATTTATTTGAATATCAAGCGCGTGACCTGTTCGAGAAGTACGACGTACCAGTACTCCAGGGCCTAACCGCAGACACCCCAGAAGAAGCCGAAGCAGCAGCAGCCAAGATTGGCGGCACCGTTGTAGTTAAGGCTCAGGTAAAGGTTGGAGGCCGCGGCAAGGCCGGCGGTGTGAAAGTTGTTCACGACCCAGCTTCAGCCAAAGAAGCCGCAACCAAGATTCTTGGCCTAGACATCAAGGGACACGTTGTAAAGCGCGTCATGATTGCCGAGGGTGCCAAGATTGCTCGCGAGTTCTACTTCTCAGTGCTTCTAGACCGATCGAACCGCACCTTCCTTTCGCTTTGCAGCGTTGAGGGTGGAATGGAAATCGAGCAGCTGGCCGAAGAGCGTCCAGAGGCTTTGGCAAAGATTGCCGTTGACGCAGTTACCGGCATCGACCTAGACAAGGCTTTGGCAATTGCCAAGGCTGGTGGCTTCGACGAAGCGACCGCTGCCAAGGTAGCCCCAGTTTTGGTGAAGCTTTACGATGTGTTCGTAAAGGAAGATGCAACTCTCGTTGAGGTCAACCCACTGGTTGAAACCGAAGACGGCCAGATTTTGGCTCTCGACGGCAAGGTCACCCTAGACGACAACGCCGAGTTCCGTCACACCGACCGCGAAGAGATGGAACGCGACGAACTGGACCCACTAGAGGCAAAGGCCAAGGCCTGGGACCTCAACTACGTGAAGCTTGACGGCGAAGTTGGAATCATCGGAAACGGTGCCGGCCTTGTTATGTCGACCCTTGACGTTGTTGCTTACGCCGGCGAAAAGCACGGCGGAGTTCGCCCAGCGAACTTCCTAGACATCGGTGGCGGCGCCTCGGCTGAGGTTATGGCCAACGGCCTAGACGTCATCTTGGGCGACAAGCAGGTCAAGAGCGTATTCGTAAACGTCTTCGGTGGAATCACCGCGTGTGACGCAGTTGCCAACGGTATCGTCGGTGCACTTGCGAAGCTAGGTGACACAGCCACCAAGCCTTTGGTAGTTCGACTAGACGGCAACAACGTTGTTGAAGGTCGCCGCATTTTGGCTGAAGCCAACCACCCACTAGTGACCGTGGTTGACACCATGGACGAGGCCGCCGACAAGGCCGCCGAGCTGGCTAACCGATAGAAACTTAGAAGGACTAAAACAAATGGCTATTTTTCTAGACGAAAACTCAAAGATCATCGTTCAGGGCATGACCGGTAGCGAAGGTATGAAGCACACCGGTCGCATGCTGAAGGGCGGCTCGAACATTGTTGGTGGCGTGAACCCACGCAAGGCTGGCGAAACCGTTGAGGTTGAGGGTAAGACCCTTCCAATCTTCGGTACCGTTGCTGAAGCTATGGCTGCCACCGGCGCAAACGTTTCGGTTGCATTCGTGCCACCAGCCTTCTCGAAGGCTGCTGCGGTTGAGGCTATCGACGCCGAGATTCCACTGCTAGTGGTTATCACCGAAGGTATCCCGGTTCACGACTCAGCAAGCTTCTGGGCTTACAACGTTTCGAAGGGACAGAAGACCCGCATCATCGGCCCAAACTGCCCAGGCATCATCAGCCCGGGAAAGTCGAACGCTGGAATTACTCCTTCCGACATCACCGGAACCGGACCAATCGGTCTAGTTTCAAAGTCGGGTACCCTGACTTACCAGATGATGTTCGAACTTCGTGACATCGGTATGTCGACCGCAATCGGTATTGGTGGAGACCCAGTTATCGGTACCACCCACATCGACGCACTGGCTGCTTTCGAGGCCGACCCAGAGACCAAGGCAATCGTTCTAATTGGTGAGATCGGTGGCGACTCGGAAGAGAAGGCCGCTGCTTACATCAAGGACAACGTGACCAAGCCGGTCG
>JBEDKG010000054.1:0-11502 GCA_041172205.1 Actinomycetota bacterium
TACAAGATTTGTGAAAGCCTCGGCATTCCCACCTACAACCTCTTGGCTAACACCTATGTTCCGCTGGTACAGGTAAATCGTTCGATCGTTGGAGCACCGATTCCAGCGGCCGGCAAACGCGACCTAACTCTTCACATGCAGGAGATTCAAAAGGCTCTAGACGCCTACCGTGACGGCATTCCGACACCCCTTTATATGAAGAACCAGCAGAACTTCGACAAGACCTGGAAGTTCTCCAAGTACGCACGTAAATACTGGAAGCACCTAATTGGTTTGAAGCTAAAGGCCCTACTCGGTCGCCCGCTACCTAAGAACAACAACGACACCACTGTGCGCATTCAATACCCGCATCAGAAAAACCAAAAGCGTTGGCTAACCCCGTTCCGAGTAAACGGATTGCGCCTAGCCTTGGAACGCGAATACGCCGCACTTTCGGAAACCGTAAATTTCGACGACCCACAATTGCCAAAGTTTGTCTACTTCCCGATGCCTTACGAACCAGAGCGCACCTCACTTCCAGACGGAGGCGACTTCTACGAGGCGATGGATGCACTCCTGGCCCTGCGTGAATATCTTCCAGATGACGTTCACATTTTCGTGAAAGAACACCCGTCGCAGTTCGCTCGTAAACTTTCTGGCCACAAAGGTCGCAGCCCGTTCAGCTACCGAGTGATCAAGAACCTGCACAATGTTCGTTTGGTAAGCATTTCAGTACCAAGTTCGAAGTTGACCGAACGTGCGGAGTTTGTTTGCGCCATCACCGGCACCGCTATTCTCGAGGCTGCACTAATCGGTAGCCGAGGAGTAACCTTTGGAACCCCGTGGTTCTATAACCTTCCTGGCGTTCACCTGTTCGACGAAATTCCTGAATACAAAAAGTTCATGAAACTTCCGACTTCAAACGTTGATGCAATTTCCAAGGCAGCCAAAGCAAGCATCGACAAGTTTGGAATTCCTGGCACCATCAGTGTTTCTCAGCACAATTACACCAAGCAGAAGTTCGGTGAAGCCTTCCCGCTATTGGTAGATGACGACGCCATGGTCAAGCTGGTTGCCGAAACCATCGCTAAAGACTTTAAATCCACAAAGAAATAAAGCTTTCTTGCGCAATTGTCTGCGCCTGTCGTATTGTCATAGCGACGCGGTAAGAATATTTACCTCTTATATGTAGTATCAGCACGGTAGTAAGGAACCCTTTGGCAAACAGTCAAAAACTAGTCATTGTCGAGTCACCGGCAAAGGCAAAAACCATCTCCAAGTATCTTGGCGATGACTTCACCGTGCTCGCTTCCGTGGGTCACATTCGCGAACTGGTTGAGCCAAAAAACGTTCCGAAAGAGTTGAAAAAGACTTCGATTGGCAAGTTTGCTGTCGATGTCGACAACGGTTTCACCCCTTATTACGGGATTACCGCCGGCAAAGCTAAAACCATTTCCGATTTGAAGGCTGCACTCAAAACTGCCGACGAACTTTACCTCGCAACCGATGAAGACCGCGAGGGTGAGGCCATTGCCTGGCACCTCCTCGAGGTTTTGAAGCCTAAAGTTCCGGTCAAGCGCATGGTGTTCCACGAAATTACCAAAGAGGCGATTCAGGGTGCGCTTGAGCACAGTCGTTCGCTAGATAACGACCTGGTTGAAGCTCAGGAAACCCGCCGCATTGTCGACCGCCTGTTTGGCTACGAAATTTCCCCAGTGCTTTGGCGCAAGATCAACCGTGGTTTGAGTGCCGGCCGCGTGCAGTCGCCAGCCGTTCGTCTGGTGGTTGAGCGTGAACGCGAACGCATGGCGTTCATTTCGGCGTCTTACTACGACGTAAAGGCAACCTTCGACCCAGCGGTTGCGGGCGAACCAGCTTTTGAGGCCAAACTTCAAACTATCGACGGCAAGCGTATTGCTACAGGCGAAAACTTCGACGACCGCGGAAACCTGAGCGGCAACGTAATGCTGCTTGACGCCGCCGCCGCTGAGGCACTGGCCAAGTCAGTTGGGCAGTCTGGTGTTGGCATCGAGGTGGTCTCGGTTGAGGCAAAGCCTTCGACCCGACGCCCTGCTGCGCCGTTTACCACCTCAACTCTGCAGCAAGAGGCTTCTCGCAAGTTGCGCATGAGTGCCAAGCAAACCATGGACACCGCTCAGGGGCTTTACCAAGAGGGTTACATTACCTACATGCGTACTGACTCGCCAACTCTTTCGGCTCAGGCCATTTCGGCGGCTCGTTCTCAGGCGTCCAAGATGTTTGGTGCCGAGTACGTGGCTGATGCACCTCGTGTTTACACCGGTAAGTCGAAGAATGCGCAAGAGGCTCACGAAGCAATTCGTCCGGCCGGTGAAGTTTTCAAAACTCCTGCCGAACTTTCATCGGTTCTCTACGGTCGCGCCTACGACCTTTATGAACTGATCTGGAAGCGAACCGTTGCCTCCCAGATGCAGGATGCCAAGGTTTCAACCACCACCGCCAAGATCAAAGTTGGCCCACTAGATGACTCTCGAAACGCTGAGTTCACCGCTAGCGGTACCGTGGTCACCTTCCGCGGCTTCTTGGCTGCCTACGAGGAAAGCCAGGACGAAGCTCGCAACCAGGACGACGCCCAGGAATCGAAACTTCCTAATCTTGTCGTAGGTCAGAAGCTAAACCTTGTCGAGGTAAATGCCAAAGACCACCAGACCACCCCGCCTCCTCGTTTCACCGAGGCGTCACTGGTTAAAGCTCTTGAAGAGGATGGCATCGGCCGCCCTTCCACCTATGCCAGCATCATGTCGAACATCACCAACAAGGGTTATGTAACCAAGCGCGGCCAGGCCCTGGTTCCAGAGTGGATTGCGTTCACAGTCATTCGTTTCTTGGAAGAGAACTTCGGAAACATGATCGACTACAAGTTCACAGCTGAAATGGAAGAGGACCTCGACCAGATTGCCGATGGCAAGTTGAACTCGAAGGAGTGGTTGCAGAGTTTCTACTTCGGTCACGACGACGTTGTTGGACTGAAAGAGACTGCCGAGAACATCCTTGATCAGGACCCTCGTGCCATTAACTCTTACCCAATCACTAGCGACATCACGCTTCGCACCGGGCAGTACGGGCCTTACCTCGAGATCTTTGAGGCTCCTGGCAGCGAAGGCGCCGACCCAGAAACTGGTCGACGCATTGTGAACATCCCTGAGGAACTTGCCCCAGATGAACTCACTCCGGTAAAGGCTCAGGAACTGGTTGATGCGCCGGTTATTACCGATCGCGTACTTGGTGTTGACCCGGCTACCGGCTTTGAGATTCTGTTCAAGGACGGACGCTACGGACCATACGTGGTTCTAAACGACCCAGACGCAGCCAAGCCAAAAACCGCTTCGCTCTTCAAATCGATGAGCCCAGCAACCATCGACCTGGACACTGCTCTCCAGCTTCTTTCGTTCCCTAAGGTAATTGGACAAGACCCAGAAACCGGCGTGGACATTTCGGCTCAGAACGGTAAGTTTGGCGCATACCTAAAGAAGGGCACCGACTCTCGTTCGTTGGCAAGTGAGGAAGAACTTCTAACCGTTGACCTCGCCAAAGCACTCGAGCTTTATGCACAGCCGAAATACGGTGCTCGTCGAACCGCGGCTACCCCGCTTCGCGAGTTCGGTGAAGATCCAGCCTCGGGTGGCCCGGTAGTTGCTAAGACCGGCCAGTTTGGTCCATACGTGTCAGACGGTTTTGTAAATGCAACAATTCCAAAGGACGACAACCTTGAAGACATGTCGGCCGACCGAGCATTTGAACTACTTATGGCTCGTCGTGAAAAACTAGGTCTTGAACCAGGTCAAGCGCCGGCAAAGGCTAGCGGACGTGGAGCGAAGAAAACCACCAAGCGCGTAGTCAAAGCTAAGGGTAAGAAGAAGTAGTGTTCATTTCGTTCGAAGGTATCGACGGGGTTGGCAAATCAACCCAGATTCGTTTTGCCGAAGAATACTTGCGCGCCAAGGGTAAAGATGTGCTTTGCACTCTTGAACCAGGTGGCACCGAGCTCGGCCAAGAAATTCGCACCTTGCTGCTACACCGCAAAGGTGACGTTGCTCCGAGAGCAGAAGCATTGCTTTATGCCGCTGACCGCGCTCACCACGTTGCCACCAAGGTTCGCCCAGCACTCGCAGAAGGAAAGGTGGTCATCACCGACCGCTACCTAGACTCCTCCGTTGCCTATCAGGGTGCCGGTCGCAAACTTTCGGCAGACGAGGTTCGAAACATCTCGCTATGGGCCGTCGATGGATTGCTTCCTGACCTAACCGTCCTAGTGGATTTGGATCCTGCAATTGCAGCCGAGCGTCGCAAGGGAACCGGGGAAGCGCCAGACCGTCTTGAACAGGAAAAGATTGATTTCTTCCAGGACGTTCGTGACGAATTCCTGAAACTGGCCGTAGCCGAACCAAACCGTTTCCTGATCATTGACGCCACTGAGACTCCAACCGAAATGTTTGCTCACATCGCCAAGAAATTGGATGAACTGCTGGGCTAATGAGCAAAGATTTTTGGTACGAACTAGCGGGGCAGCCGGAAGCGGTTGAACAGATTCGCCGTGCCGTGGAACACCGCGCCGACGGAGTGTTTCACTCCTGGCTAATCACAGGGCCTCCGGGATCAGGGCGTTCGGTACTCGCACAAAAGTTTGCAGCGGCACTCCAATGCCCTGAACAGGGTTGCGGTAAGTGCCATTCCTGTGTTTTAGCTGCCGCCAATACCCACCCGGACATCAACGTTCTTTCTACCGAGAAGGTTCAGATTGCCATTGCCGAGGTTCGCGACCTAGTAAATCAGTCGTCCTTTGGCTCGAGTATGGGCGGCTATCGCATTCTCATCATTGAGGATGCCGACCGCATGGCTCCGGTGGCTGCCAACGTACTACTGAAGGCACTGGAAGAGCCACCTGCCAACACAATCTGGATTTTGTGTGCACCTTCTGAGGTTGACATGCTTCCAACCATTCGCTCGCGCGTTCGCAAGTTGAACCTAAAAGTGCCTTCGGTTGAAGATGTTGCCAAGCTTTTGGTTGAGCGCGACAACATTGATCCCAAGCTAGCCACCCTGGTTGCCGCAGAAGCTCAAAGCCACATTGGTATGGCTCGCCGACTTGCCCTGAGCCCAGAGGTTCGCAAGCGTCGCCACGAGTACCTTGTTGCCGCCATGAGTATCAACAACGTGACCCATGCGGTCAAGGCTTCGGCGAAGTGGCTCGAACTCGCTAAGAAAGACGCGTTGGACCTAACCAAAGAGCGCGACGAAGAAGAATTACAGGAATTGCGCCACAGCCTCGGGTTAGCTCCAAGCGACACCGTGCCACCGGCCTACCGACCAGACATCAAACGCCTTGAAGAAAATCAGAAGCGACGTGCCACCAGAAGCATGCGAGATGGCATCGACCGTATTCTGGTGGACCTGCTTGCGCTTTACCGCGATGTACTCACCGTGCAACTTTTTACAGGTGCCGAACTCGTCAACCGTGACCTTGAGATCCAAATCCGTGAGGTTGCAACCTCAACCACGGCGAAAAACACGATTCACATCATCGACGAAATTGAGAAGGCACGTGAGCGTATTGATCGCAACGTCCGTGACATGTTCGTCCTAGATTCTTTGGCAACTACCTTGAAGCGGAGCGCAAATTGAAAAAGATAATCTCGATCCTCGCAGCTTTCACCTTGGCTCTCGGTCTTTCCGGTTGCTCCAACGTTGTTCAGGTGAACGATGTCTACGCTCAGAAGATCAACTGGGCGCTTTGTGAGAACAAGGCTTTCCAGTGCGGAACTGTGGCTGTTCCGCTGAACTGGGACAAGCCAGAAGGCGAAAAGATTGAAATCGCTCTCGCTCGTAAATTCACCAACAAGGCCCAAGGTTCGATTGTGTTAAACCCTGGTGGACCTGGTGGTTCCGGAGTTGATTTCCTAATCAACAACTACGACAGCATCGGCACCCAAACTCTTCGAGATGCCTTCACGCTGGTTTCTTTCGACCCACGCGGCGTGAGCCGTAGCGCCAAGGTAACCTGCCTCGATGCCAAGGGGACCGACCACCTGCTTTACGATGCGAATGATGCCGAGCCAGGTTCGGCCAAGGACATCAAGTTGATGAAGGTTGAACTAGCGAAGTTCGTTGATGCCTGCAAGGCCAATACCGGCGAAGTTTTGGGTTACGTTGACACGGTTAGTGCAGCCAAAGACATGGACGTAATCCGGGCTGCGCTTGGCGACGAAAAGCTGAACTACCTTGGATACTCTTACGGAACGTTCCTAGGTACAACGTATGCAACTTTGTTCCCAAGCAAGGTTGGTCGATTTGTTTTAGATGGCGCGATTGACCCAAGAGTTTCGGACTCCCAACAGAGCCTCAACCAGCTCAAGGGATTCGACCTTGCTCTTCACAATTATTTGAAAGACTGCCTAGCCAACGACTCGAGTTGCCCATTCACCGGCAATCTTTCAAATGCCAGCAATCAGGTCTCTAAGTTCCTCAAGCAAATGGAAAAGAAGACTCTGCCTACCAAAGATGGCCGCAAGCTAACGATTGCATCGGCTAACACCGGTTTGATCATGGCACTTTACTCAGATACCTATTGGCCTTACCTCACTCAGGCTTTCAATGAAGCGTTCGACTCGAAGGATGGTTCCACCTTCATGCTGCTGGCCGACTTCTACAATGACCGCGACCAGAAGGGCAACTACGCCAGTAATACATTTGAGGCAAACGTTGCGGTCAACTGCCTGGACTCCCGTTCTTCTGCCAAGCCAGAAGATATGGCTAAGCAAAATCAGCGCATCTTGCAGCTGTCACCAATCCTCGGACGCTACTGGCAGAACGGGGCACTACTTTGCTCGCAGTGGCCATACCCAACCGCAAAGCGCCCAGAGTCTTACTCCGCCAAGGGTGCGCCGACCATCATTGTGATCGGTACCACTGGCGACCCTGCCACCCCTTATGAGCAGTCGGTTAGCCTTGCTCACGAGGTGTTGGCCAAGGGTTTCCTGGTCACTTTCAAGGGTGAAGGTCACACCGCATACGGTCGCTCTAATCAGTGTGTTAGCTCTGTCGTCGATGATTTCTTCACCGAAGGAACCATTCCCGAAAAAGAACCCGTTTGCTAGCCTAAAAAGCTCGTTATAACGAGTCGATAACAGCGGGCATAAACCTGCACATATTCCGTTTTTAGCAAAATTCTCGCGTTAGATTTTGGTTGGCGCATGTCTTGCATGCACTCGACTCATTCAAAGCCGAATGAGTTTTCACAATGAACATTGGAGTTCAATGGGTTCCACAGAGAACGAAAAGGTTTGGGCCGAAACCCAAGCCAGCCCAGAATTCCAAGCCCTTAAGAAAAGATTCCGCAACTACGCTTTCCCAGTTGCGGCACTCTCAGTGGCTTGGTATTTCCTTTATGTAATGATGACCGGTTTTGCTCGAGACTTTATGAACATCAAAGTCGCTGGCAACATCACCGTGGCATTCATTTTTGGGCTATTGCAGTTCGTTAGCACCTTTGCAATTGCTTGGGCTTACGACAACCACTCAACCAAACACCTTGACGATGCATCTGACAAGATTGCCCGCCAGGTTGAGAAGGAGCTAGGAAA
This sequence comes from Actinomycetota bacterium, assembly GCA_041172205.1. Lineage (GTDB taxonomy): Bacteria > Actinomycetota > Actinomycetes > Actinomycetales > Microbacteriaceae > Rhodoluna. Next base: position 7,599 of record JBEDKG010000054.1, read on the forward strand.
ATAATGAACGCATCAACTATCAGTGCAGGACTGTTCCTAACCTTCGTAGCAGTAACCCTGTACATCGTTTGGCGCGCAGGTAACACCAACAAGAAGTCAACCGACTTCTACGACGGTGGTGCCAGCTTCTCAGGTTTCCAGAATGGTATGGCCATCGCTGGAGACTACATGTCAGCCGCATCGTTCCTCGGTATCGCAGGTACCATCGCACTATTCGGTTACGACGGCTTCCTTTACTCGATCGGATTTCTAGTTGCTTGGTTGGTAGCGCTGCTACTAATTGCCGAGCCACTTCGTAACTCTGGTCGATTCACCATGGGCGATGTTCTATCGTTCCGTATGCGTCAGATTCCAGTTCGCACGGCGTCGGCAGTTTCGACTCTCGTTGTTTCGATCTTCTACCTGATGGCTCAAATGGTGGGCGCCGGCGCTTTGGTTTCACTTCTACTTGGAATTACCGACCCAACCGCGAAGAACTACATCATCGCTGGCGTTGGTATTCTGATGATCCTTTACGTGACCATCGGTGGAATGAAGGGTACAACCTACGTTCAGATCTTGAAGGCGTTCCTTCTAATGATCGGTGCCGCGTTGCTAACCGTCCTAGTACTTTGGAGATTCAACTTCAACATCTCCGATCTACTTGGTGCAGCAGCTGAAAACAGCGGCAAGAAGGATGCGTTCCTTCAGCCTGGTATGAAGTTTGGTAAAGAAGTTATCGACGCAACCAGTGGTTTGGTTGACCCAGTAAAGACCCTATGGAGCAAGCTTGACTTGATCTCACTAGGACTGGCGCTGGTTCTTGGAACCGCAGGTTTGCCTCACATCCTGATTCGTTTCTACACCGTTCCAACCTCGAAGGCCGCTCGTAAGTCGGTTAACTGGGCAATTGGAAACATTGGTGCCTTCTACCTAATGACCATCGCGCTTGGTTTCGGTGCCGCAGCTTTCATCAGCCGCGTCTCGCTAACCAACGGTTGGAAGGTCGACAAGGTCACCAAGTGTCTAGTGGACAAAAACAACGTTCAGGTTGTCGATCCAGCCAACACGACTCTATGTACCGACGACTCGTTGAAGCAGTTTGACGCACTTAGCGATGAACTCAAGACTCACGCTGTTGGTGCCGACATGTCTGGTAACGTAGCCGCTCCGCAACTAGCCGAGTTCCTCGGTGGCGGTCACGGTTCGACTGGTGGTGCGATCATGCTTGCAATCATTGGAGCTATCGCATTCGCAACCATCTTGGCTGTTGTAGCCGGTTTGGTTCTTGCCAGCTCGTCATCGTTCGCTCACGACCTTTACGCCAGCGTAATCAAGAAGGGTAACGCTTCTCCTGAGAAGGAAGTTCGCGTGGCCAAGCTTGCCGCAATCGTAATCGGTCTAGTTTCGATTGTTCTAGCAATCGGTGCTCAGGGTCTGAACGTTGCCTTCCTAGTTGCTATCGCCTTCGCGATTGCAGCTTCTGGCAACCTTCCTGCCGTTCTCTACTCGTTGTTCTGGAAGCGCTTCAACACTCGCGGTGCCGTTTTCGCCATTTACGGTGGTCTCGGTTCAGCGCTGTTGTTGCTGATCTTCTCGCAGAACGTGTCGGGTGCACTGGACTCGCTAATTCCATTGACAGAGGGTGGAGTCCACTTCGACTACTTCCCACTTCGTAACCCAGGAATCGTTTCGATTCCACTTGGCTTCTTCTTCGGATGGCTAGGTACGGTTACCTCGAATGAACAGAACACGGCCAAGTACGCCGAGCTCGAGGTTCGTTCGATGACTGGAGCAGCAATCGGTGCAGCAGTTAAGCACTAAGCAGTAACTGAGAAACCCTCGGCCTTCGGGCCGGGGGTTTTTCTTTTAGGCGAAGAATTGGATAAGAATCCAAAGGTTGAGAATGCTTAGTGCACCGGCAATTAGGTAACCCAAAATCGTTGTGAAGCGAGTGTTCACGACATCGCCCATGAGTTTCTTGTCGGAAGTTAGTCGAATCAGCGGGAAGAGCGCAAAAGGAATTCCGAAGCTCAGGAAAACTTGGCTAAGAACTAGGACGTCGGTGGCGCCGAGTCCAAGCGACAGAATGACCAGAGCAGGGACCAAGGTAATCAGGCGGCGAACCACGAGCGGTAGCGACTTTCGCACCAGCAAGCCGTCGAAGATCACTTCTCCGGCGTATGTGCCCACCGAGGTGGAAGCCAGACCGCTAGCGAGTAGCGCGAGTGCGAACAGAACTGCGAAGGTGGCTCCACCAGCCGCCATCACAGCGTTGAATACGGTCGCAATCACGTCGTCGGAGCGATTGGTAATGCCAATCACCGCGCCGAGCACCAAGAGAGCGATATTTACCGAACCGGCAATGAGCATTGCTAGTGAAACGTCCCACTTGATGATTCGAACCAGGCGAGGGTTGTCCAACTTGTTGGACATAGCACCAAGGCGGTCACGGCTAAGCGCTGAGTGAACGTACACGGCGTGAGGCATGATGGTCGCTCCGAGGATGCCAAGGGCGATTAGAGCCGACTCAGTGGTGGTTAGGCGAGGAACTAAACCTGCGAAGAATTGACCAACGTGAGGAGTCCATGACGAAATGGCTGAAATAAAGCCAAAGCTGGTCATGACTATCAGGCCGAAGATGAAGTACTCGAAGGTTTTAGCTCCGCCGCGAGATTTGATGTAAAGCAAGCCAGTGGAAACCACGGCTGTGGCAATGCAGCCAACCAAGAGAGGCCAGCCAAACAAGAGGTTCAATGCAACCGCGCCACCAATTAGCTCCGCAAGGTCGGTAGCGATTGCCACCAACTGTGCCTGAAGCCAATAGAGGAAACGGCCGAATGGGCTCTTGATTCGCTCACCCATCAAGCGGGAGAGGCTCTTATTTGAAGCGAGGCCGAGTTTTGCGGCAAGATACTGAACCAGCCAGGCGATCAGGTTTGCAGCCACCAAAACCCAGAGCAGCAGATAACCGAAGTGGGTACCAGCCGTAAGGTTTGTGGCAACGTTACCTGGATCAAGGTATGCAACACCGGCTACAACGGCTGGCCCAAGTAGGGTAACGAAGCTTCTTTTTGCGGTCAACCGAGAGCTCGCTTTATAAGCTCGGTAATTTCCTTGGCAACCTTGGTGTCTACCGAAGTAACCGCGTAGGACGTTGGCCAGAGTGCGCCGTCATCCAATTTGGCCGCCTGCTGAAAGCCAATGGTTGAATAGCGGGTTTTGAACTTTTCCCCGTCTTGGAAGAACATGACGACTTGGCCGTCAACATAGTAAGCCGGCATTCCGTACCAGGTGCGAACCTCGAAGTCTGGGTTCACCTCTAGCGCAAGCTTGTGCACAGCTAGGGCTACCTCGCGGTCGGCGGGCGCCATGGTCTCGATTCGCTCCAAGGTTGCCGCAAGCGATTCCGAACGGCTCTGCTGCAACTTCCGCTCTTTCGCCAGCTCACGCATTGCTGCGCGCTCTTCTTTGGAGAAAGTTTCGGCCATGGGGTTCCTAATCGATAATGTTTCAATTTTATTCATTGTCGACGACTTACTAAACTTGCCAGCATGACCGCATCGCTAGAACTCTGGATTGACATTGGCTGCCCTTGGAGCCGTATGCTGCTGGTTGAAATCGACCGAGCACTCAGCGACTTCGGTAAGCCGGTAGACATCACTCTACGCGCGCTACGTATCGACCCCGACGGCGTTGAAGATTACGGCCAGACCACCATTGAACATCTGGTTGGAGCACTTGGAATCACCGAGGACGAAGCCGAAAGCATGTTGAAGAATGTCATCGACGAAGGCAAAACCTACGGTCTTGCATTTAACTTCCGCATTGCGCGAGGTGGCAACTCGATGAAGGCCCATCGACTAATCAAGCACGCGCACTCGAATGGCACCCAGCTTCAGGTTGCCAAGGAACTTTTCGAAGG
>JBEDKG010000055.1:0-11418 GCA_041172205.1 Actinomycetota bacterium
TGGGACTGGTTGTGAAAAATCTGGCTTAATCATTATTTACCTCTGGTCAACCCTATTTCGCCGAAGCTTCTTTACTCGGCAAGACACTTCTCACTAGCTGGTACAGTCGGTCGGTTCCATCTGGAATGCTCGACTCCTTGGCCGCAATCTTCATCAGGTTTAACTTCTTGGGATTCGAAATCAGTGGAATCACCTGGTCGCGAATGTATTCGCTCGTAAATAGCGCATCATCTATGAGCACGCCTCCCCCAGCTGAAACCAAATCGGCTGCGTTGAAGCGTTGTTCGCCGTTGCCAACCGGATAGGGAACATAAATACTCGGAAGCCCGAAACTGCCGAATTCGCAAACAGTTGAAGCACCCGCGCGGCAGACTGCAAGATCAGCCGCGGCGATTGCCTGATCCATGCGATCGCAGTATTTGATTCGAACCAACGACTTGGTCCTAACTTCAGGAAGCTCGGAATTTCGGCCCACGATATGTAAAACTTGTACACCAGCCGCATCTAAGTAGGCACCCGCGCCGGCAACGGCGTTATTGATGCTTTTCGCGCCGAGTGAACCACCGGTAACCAAAAGGGTCGCAACATCTGGTTGAAGTCCCAGCGCCAAACGGCTCTCTCGCTTATCGGAACTTGAAATGGCACTTTCAATTTCAACTCGCAACGGCATTCCAACCAATTGCGCGTTTCTCAACTTGGTAGCGGCGAAAGCAACAGCAACTGCCGAAGCATTTTTAGCACCGAGCTTATTTGCCAGGCCAGGCAACGCATTTGCCTCGTGGATTACATAAGGAGTGCGACTTCTTCGCGCAGCAACATAAGCAGGCGCGCTGGCATATCCCCCAAAACCCACAACGACGTCGATGTTTCTCTCGGAAATCATCTTTTGGATCTGCTTTACGGCAGCAAGAAAACGTCCAGGAAAACGAATTGCGTAAAGGCTTGGTTTTCTTGGGAAAGGTAGTCGATCAACGGTAAGTAATTCAAACCCACGCTGTGGAACCAATTTTGATTCCAACCCCTCTGAGGTCCCCAAAGCAAATACGGTTGATTCTGGTTCGGTTGCTCGGATTCGCTCGGCTAAAGCCAACAGTGGATTGACGTGGCCACCTGTGCCGCCTCCTGCTAGAAGGTAGTTAGTCATCGACGACCACCCACAACTCGGAGCCTAGGGCTTTGATGATTATTGCGTTCGATACCCATAACCATGCCGAGAGCCATAAGAGTGGCCACCATCGAAGTACCTCCAGAAGAAATCAGTGGAAGGTTTACTCCAAGTACCGGCAGCATGGTCAGCACTACCGAGATGTTAATAAAAGCCTGACCGACAATCCAAAAGGTGACTCCGTAGACAAAAAGTCGCTGATAGTCGTCCGAAGTTTTCTTTGCGATGCGAAATAGTGTTATGGCTAAGTACACAAACAGCGCGATCACCGTGAGCGCCCCGATGAGCCCATACTCTTCGCCAATGATTGCAAAGATGAAGTCGTTCTGAGCTTCAGGAATCCAGCTCCACTTCATCTTCGAGTTACCTGGACCAACACCGAACAAACCACCGGCCGCGAAGGCCCATTTGCCGTGCTGGGCTTGCCAGTTGTATTGATTCGGGTCAGGTGCATCTGGGAACATCCAGGCCAAAATGCGACCACGACGCGAACCACCGAGCGAGAACAGAAGGAAGATGCCGCCGAGACCAGCCGCTAAAACCCACTTGAATAAGTGATTAGGTAATCCACCTAGAAAGAACATGCCAATCAAAACGATTGCCATCACAATCATGGTTCCCATGTCTTTACTCATGAGGCCAACGAATACGAAAATGATTCCGAAAGTGGCAATTGGTGGAATCCAAAACTGCCATTCAAATCGATCGAAATTACTTCGACCAACTACAAATGCGGCAACCATCATAATCAACGCGATTTTCAGAAATTCAGATGGCTGAACCGAAGCGACTCCTAAATTCAACCAGTTTCGGTTTCCATTAACGGACTTACCCAAAGGTGTGAAAAGAACCAATAGTTGCGCGATGAACGCACCACCGGCCAATAACGGACCAAGTTTTCGAGCAGTCTCAGGCCTAAGGTACGCGCACCAAATAAGAGCTGCGGTACCGAAACCCATACCAAAGATCTGAGATCGCATCTCACCAAACGGATTGGAATTGTTCTTGACTGAATCTACATAGGACGATGAGTAAACCATGAGCGTGCCGAACAAGGCAAGGAAAATGATTAACATCCAAAGAGCTTTGAATTCAGGGGACTGCCCTCTAAAGACGGCAATAAGGACACCTCGAAGGTCAGTCAACTTGCGGTCTACGAATTGTTTTCCCGTGGCGCGCTTAGCCAATTTGACCCCCATTTAGTCGCAAAACGGCATCGGCAAACTGCTTACCCCGGTCGGCATAATCTTTGAACTGATCCATTGATGCACTCGAAGGAGCCAATAGAACCGTATCCCCCGCAGCGGCAAAGGTTTTGGCGGCAGTGACCGCACGAAGCATCACTTCGTCGCCATCTCCGATTTCAATTACTGGAACATTCGGTGCAGCTGCAGCCAAAGCGCTCAATACGGGTTCCCGATCAACGCCGATCACAATCGCAGCCTTAAGTCTGTTGGCCGATGCCTCAATCAGCGGAGTAATGTCGACGCCTTTGAGTAGCCCACCGACAATCCACACCACCGAATCGAATGACGACAGCGACGCGGCTGCCGCATGAGGATTGGTTGCCTTAGAGTCATCAATCCAGGAAATTGAGTTTGCTTCTAGAACCAATTCGATTCGATGCGCATCAAGCTTGAAACTCGCAATGCCGGCAGCTACAGCGGCTCCTGGAACACCGTAAGAGCGAACCAGTGCGGTGGCGGCGGCAATGTTTTGAAGTAGATGCTTAGTCACCACGCCGATTTGCTCGATGTCCGCGAACTCGGCTAGGCACTCAATTTCTTTATTAGAACGGTTTGGAGAGAATGCGTTATCAACCAAGAGTCCGTCGGTGTATCCGATATTTGAAGGACCTGGGAATCCGGTTGTAAATCCGATTGCCCGAGCTCCTTCCTGTACGTCGGCGTTCTCTACAAGCCTGATGGTTGCCACGTCATTCTCGTTGAAGACACATGCTGACTCGACGTTCTCGTAGACCTTGCCTTTGGCCTCCTGATACTCGGCCAATGAGCCATGCCAGTCAATGTGATCTAGGTCGATGTTCAAAACAGCTGAAGCAAATGGCTTAATTTCACCCAGGTAATGAAGCTGGAAACTTGAGAGTTCCACAACTAAAACGTCAAACCCATCTTCGTTTCGGATGCAATCCAAAATGGGTACTCCGATGTTTCCGCAAGCTTCAGCTCGAAGGCCAGCCTGTTGAAGTATGTGGGTTGCAAGCTGAACGGTGGTGGTCTTGCCATTGGTGCCGGTCACGCAAATCCAGTCGGCGGGACGCCCAACCTTGTCACGAAGTCGCCAAGCCAAATCGATATCCGTCCAGATTTCCAACCCTTGACTCTTAGCCCAAAGAATTGCCTTGGAGTCTGGGCGGAACCCTGGCGAAGTAATCACTAGGTCTGGTTTGAACAATTCAACTGGGGTCACGAACTCATTCGCTTCGTCTCCGATAAGGGCCTCAACCCCAAGCACCGAAAGCAAATCAAGATACTCGGCTTCTGCCTTCTCAGCCACAACCAACACCTTGGCACCCAGTTCATTTAGGGTGTCTGCAACCGAGAAACCGGATACACCTAGCCCGAAAACAACGACTCGGAGATTTTTCCAATCCGAGTGCCAGCTAGTTAGTGAGGTGAGGTCTGCCATGGTTTAGGCATAGGTCCATTCGAGGTAGAAGAAACCGACACCCGAAAGCACGCAGAGTGCCCCGATTAGCCAGAAACGAACCACGATAGTGATCTGCTGCCAGCCTTTTTGTTCGAAGTGGTGGTGAAGCGGACTCATGAGGAACACGCGGCGCCCGGTACCGGTACGCCACTTGGTGATTTTGAAGTAGACGCGCTGAATGATTACCGAACCGGTGACGATCACGAATAGACCACCGATTGGAATCAGAAGTAATTCAGTGCGAGTGAGAATTGCGAGAGCGGCTAGCGCTCCGCCGAGACCCAGAGAGCCGGTGTCTCCCATGAAGATTTGAGCTGGAGAGGTATTCCACCAAAGGAATCCGATGAGTGAACCAACAATCGCCGAAGCCACCACGGCTAGGTCAAGAGAATCTTTAACCTCGTAACAGTTGTGCAGATCCGGAAGACGGAAACAAGAGTTGTTGAATTGCCAAAAACCAATAATTGCGTAGGCGCCGATGGACATTGCAGTTGAACCGGTCGCCAGTCCGTCTAAACCATCCGCGATGTTCACACCGTTTGAGGTTGAAGCTACCAAGAAGTAGATCCAAATAATAAACAGCACCAGACCAATGCCAGCACCCCAAGCCATCAGGTTTACCGAGGTGTCTCGGGTAACTGAAATAGCCGCCGACGCCGGAGCCCAACCACTCGAATCTTTAATTTGCAGGGCCAGGATTGCGAAAATAACTGCCACGACACCTTGCCCGGCAATCTTTGCCCAGCCAGTTAGTCCAAGGGAACGCTGTTTATGCGTCTTGATGAAATCGTCGGCAAAGCCCACCAAACCCAAACCGACCATCATGAACAAAACCAATAGTGCCGAAAGGCTCAGCGATTCCCCGTTTATGAGTTTTCCTCCGAAAACACCGAGCACGGCACCGGCAATAATCGCAATGCCACCCATGGTCGGGGTTCCACGCTTGGTGTGATGCGACTGGGGTCCGTCATCACGAATGAACTGACCCCAACCAATTTTCTTAAAGAGCCAAATAAACGCAGGTGTGGCAAAAAGTGTGAAGAACAGAGCGATGGCTCCGGCCATAATTATTGATCTCAAGACTGAACCTCCAAAAGGTCGTCGCCCAAGTGCCTCAAATTGGCGGATTTTGACGACTTAACCAAGACAATGTCTCCAGAGATAAGCATTCCACGGATGTAGTCCAAAGCCTCGGAGCTTGAGTCAAAATAAATGGACTCACCATCCCACGAACCCTCAAACATGGCGCCCATGTGGATCAGTTTCGCTCCCTGCCCAACTACGACCAATCGATCGATGTTGTAGCGGACCACCAATCTGCCAATCTGATCGTGAGACTCTTTGGAGTACTCCCCTAGTTCTGCCATTTCACCGAGGACAGCGATGGTTCGCCGACCAGACTTTCCTAGATGAGCGAGAGTCTGCAAAGCGGCTTTCATGGAATCTGGAGAAGCGTTGTATGCGTCATTGATGATCGAAATACCGTCAACGCGATTTGTGAGCTGCATTCGCCACCGCTCGGCTAATGGCATCTTCTCAAGAGCTTGACGAACTTGAATACGCGGCAATCCCAACTGCTCAGCTACGGCAATTGTTGCCGTAGCGTTCATCAATTGGTGTTCGCCAAGAATGTGAAGTGTGAGCCGCGCAATTTCTCCATCGGAGTAGTGAATATCTGCCGAGGTTCCCTGGATGCTCAAGTTCACATTGTCAAAGTAGATGTTGGCGGCGCTGTTAGTGCCGAAAGAAAACTTTGCTCCCGATGTAAGAGCGGTCATTTCGGCTACCGAAGCATCGTCAAAGTTGTAAACGAAAGTGTCGTCGGATTTGAGAGCTTTTACTAATTCCGACTTGATTTTGGCCGTTACCTCGATGCCACCAAATTCTCCGGCATGCGCCAAACCGACTTTGAGCACTACCCCGATATCCGGATTGGTGATGTCCGCCAGGTAAGCGATACTCCCAACACCTCCGGCGCCAAGCTCGGCAACTAGATACTTGGTCGACTCGTCAATTTTCAAAACGGAGATTGGAGCGCCAACCTCATTGTTGTATGACTCAATTGGTGCGATGGTCTCACCAAACTGCTCCAACACTGCTCGCAGCATGTTCTTGGTGCTGGTTTTACCATTCGATCCAGTGATGCCAATTACCTTCAAATTGCCGGCGGACTTCACCCTCGCTAAAACTGCTTTGGCAAGTTTGCCCAGTGCCGCGACAGAATCTTCAACCACAATCTGAGGAAGGTCTACGTCCGAAACGATGTGCTCCACAATGGCTCCGACGGCGCCTAAGTTTTTAGCGCTGTCTAGGAACTTGTGACCGTCGGTAACTTCACCAGGCTTTGCCACAAAGAGGGTACCGCCGGACACTAAACGGGAATCCGTTTCGACCGAGCCGAAAACTAATTCATCAGAGCCGTGAAGCTGCCCGTCGACAAAGGCAGCAATCTCAGAAAGTTTTAACTTGATCATTACCAGCCGGCATCTTTCAGTGCCTGGCGGGCCAGCGCACGAGCACTGTAAGGCGTGCGAACTCCGCGAATGTCACGATAGTCCTGATGTCCTGGTCCGGCCCAAAGAATCGAGTCTCCCGGCTGAACCAATGAAACCGCCTTGACGATTGCGTCCTCTGGCGGACTTACCTCGTAAATCTCGGCATCTGCCCTTGCCGAACGAGCTGAATTCACCAACGTTTGCCTGATCGACGCAGGGTCTTCAAATCTTGGGTGATGGTCGGTTATCACCAAGATGTCGCTGTTCTCAACGGCGATACTTGCCATGGCTGGGCGCTTGCTGGCATCTCGATCGCCATCGGCACCAAAAAGCATCAAGACTCTTCCCTTGGTGATTTTGCGAACGGCTTTTAGGGTGTTCAAGAAGGCGTCAGGGCTGTGGCCGAAGTCAACGAAGACAGCTGGAGCGCCAGGACCAGAAACGAGTTCAGTTCGTCCTGGAAGGTAGCAGTCAACTCCTTCAGCGAGAGCCTCCCGAATTCTTTCCTCGCTAAAACCGGCTTGAATAAGCATTGCAATGGCTAGACCTGCATTCGACGCCATGTGCGCACCGATAATCGGAAGGGAACTTTCAATAACCCCTCCAGAAGGCAAAGTGACTTTGAACTTGGTAAGCCCAGGAAGCTCCTCGGTGACCAGAACCTTGTAATCGGCTTCGATTTCGGCGCGATAGGTAACGGTGACCGTTGGGATGTTCGAAAGTCGCAAGAATTCTTCAGCGTATTCGGAATCAAGGCTTACGACACCTCGGTGAGCGCGTCCTGGCTGGAATAGTTCCGCCTTAGCTGCCAAATACTCGGTCATGTCGGCGTAATCGTCCAAGTGATCATGACTGAGATTTGTGAAACCGGCGACGTCAAACACTAGTCCGTCAACACGGAGCTGGCTCAAAGCCTGCGCTGAAACTTCGATTGCAACAGACGAAACCGAGCGTTCGCGCATTCGAGCGATGAGGGCTTGCATCTCAGTTGACTCAGGTGTGGTGAGGCGGCTCACAATCACCTCGCCGGCGATGTGCCGTTCAGCGGTAGAAGTGAGACCGGTCGTCTCCCCCAGCTGCCTCAACATAGCTTCCAAAATGTAGGTGGTCGAGGTCTTGCCGTTTGTTCCTGTGGTTCCAAAAAGTTTTGGCATAACATCTGGCAGATTTCCGTAGACAAAAGCGGCTAAGTCACCAAGATGTGAGCGAGGGTTTTCAAGCTTTAGCACTGGGACACCGACATCGCCGATTATGGATAACCCTGCTGAATCAGAAACCACTGCACTGGCCCCGGCATCAATCGCCTTCTGTGCGAAATTGGCTCCATGAGTTTTTACACCTGGCATTGCAACGAATAGGTCCCCGGCTCGCAAATCGCCAGTGTTCATGCTGATGCCGGTGACAGATACCGTTGCATCGCCCGAGATCAATTGGAGAGAACATTGATCGATTAGCTTCTGAAGGCTAACCTCACGGATGGTTTCCGGTCTAAGAGTTGGTGGAATTTGCTCTTTCACTTACTTCCACTCCGTTGCGATGTTCTTAGATTTCGTAGTTGATGGTGGAACGCGGTATTCCCTAAGCACCTGCTGCATGATCTGCTTGAATACCGGGGTAGCACCAATCGAGCTGCCAGTTCGACGAGACTTGTAGAGCATTACCGCCACCACATACTTTGGGTCATCTGCAGGCGCCATACCGATAAACGAAATCGCATATAAACCACCGTAGCGTTTACCCTCTTTAATCTGTGCAGTTCCACTCTTACCGCCGACACGGTAGCCCGCAACACCAGCGGTCTTACCAATGCCACCCTCTTCAACAACCTTTTCGAGCATGTCGATTGTCGAACGTGCAGTCGCTTCAGAAACCACTCGGACCGGTTCACCAACTGGATATGTTGTCTTCGATCCATCTGCTGCCGTGCAGCCCTCAAATAGAGTTGGTGAGAGTCGAACGCCCCCATTGGCTATCGCCTGGTAGGCGTACGCCATTTGAATTGGAGTTGCAGCAACACCCTGACCAAACATCGAGTTTTTGTCGGTTAGAAGGTCCCAGGTTTTGTAGTTGCCGAGAATTCCACTGGCCTCGCCGCCCATATTCAAAGAAGTTTTGGAGCCTAAGCCGAATTTCTTCATGTAGTTGAATCGCTGTTCTCGAGGAGCTTTTGCACCAAGTTGAACGATTCCGGTATTTGAACTGTCTCGAAGCACGCCCGTCAAAGTTAGGTTCATTGTTGGGTGGTTGTGCGAGTCGTAGATCCAGGTGTTTCCCCACGACATTTTTAGTTTGTAAGGGGCAACGACCTTCGACTCAGGGTTGGCTAACCCAAGATCTAGAAGTGTTGCGGCGGTAATCATCTTCATAGTGGAACCAGGTTCGTAGGTGAAGTTGAAAACCTTTGCCTGACGGTCGCGTTCAATCACAGCGCCAGGATTATTTGGGTCAACACTTGGAGCCTCTGCTGCCACAAGCAATTTACCGGTTTTGACCTCAACAACGACGGCGGTTCCATAGTCGGCCCGCTCGTTACGAACTGCAGTCTCTAGAACTTGTTGAGCGAAATACTGGAGGTTGGTATCAATGGTCAACTTTAGATTGCCGCCATTTTTAGCTTGTTTGGCAACTATGGCGCTGTCTGGGATGCGAATACCGTCAACACCCTGCTCGTAGGTCTCTTTACCATTCACGCCTGCCAAACAGGGATCCATTTTGCTCTCGAGACCAGCTTTGGTGGCGCCGTCGGCAGTGATAAAGCCGAGGATGTTTCCCGCTACAGCACCGTTTGGATAAACCCTCGAAAGGTGCGAGTCAAAATATATCCAGGGAATGTTCAAGCTGTTGATCTGCGAATAGACCGAAGCGTCGACCTTCTTTTTCAGGTTTGCGTATTGACCGGTTCCAACGAATTTCTTTAGGAGTACGGCCTTATCCATCTCCAAAATAGATGCCAGTTGACCAGCAATTTGATCAACGGAGAGCGTGATAGTGGAACCGTTCACCTCGCGTGAAATTGGACCAACATTTACGGGTGCAACGTTTACGTCATAACGGTAAATCGAGCGAGCCAAAACCTTGCCATCTTTGTCAAAAATGGACCCTCTGACGGCCTCGATTGTTCTTGTCTTTTGACGGTTTTCAAGGCTTACTTTGTTGATGTTGCCGGCGTTAACAACCTGAAGATCAAGCAGGTGGAGAACAAAAAATACAATCAGTGTCGCAACCACAATACGAAGGAAGGCAAAACGCTTTCGCTCTTCGTGGGGAGGCAACAAACTCATGACTGCCTACCTGTTTACTAGTTGGTTGGCGACGCCTGGATCGAGCCCGATACGCCCGAAGCCACCGCCGCCGATGATTTACTTGACGCTAACACGCGATCGGTATTTTTTAGGGTCAAGTTGGTGGTGTTCGTGTCGGTGGTCATGGCGGCGTTTGGCACTAGGTTACTTGCTACCGTGCGCTCATTGGCCTGCGCGCGACGAGGCTTTCCAATCACCGAGCTGTCTGCCAAACGAAGGAATACAGGGTTTACGTTTGACACCATTCCGAGAGAGTGAGCGACGTTCACTAGGTTCTGGTTGGAAGAAAGCGAATTCACTTCAGAACTCAAAATGTCTGCCTGGGTGCTGAGTGTGTGCTTCTCGGTCTTTAGATCCGAAATTTCATAAGTGAACTGAGCGGTAAGCCCACCCATCAACACGTGTAGAAGCTGAATTAGGACCAGCCCGCCCAAAAGTGTGATCGACAGCTTTACGGTGCGTGGATTCACATTACGTAGCCCACGGAGACGTCGTCCAGTCGATACGTTCTTGGTTGCGGCGCGTAGTGCACTCATGCTGCTTCTCTGATCTTTTCGGCGGCGCGCATTCTTACCGATGCGGCCCTTGGGTTTGCGTTCTTTTCGGCTTCGCTTGCGACAGCGGTGCCCTTCGTGAGCATGCGCACAATTGGCGCGTGCTCCGGAAGTTCTATTGGCATTTCGATTGGGGTTAGCGAAGTTGCAGCATGAACCAGCGCTTTTTTGACAATCCCGTCTTCGAGCGAGTGGTAGGACATCACCAAGATGCGTCCGCCAACTTTTAATGCGTCGATTGCGGCTGGAATTGTTTCTTCAAGAATCTCTAGTTCGCCATTGACTTCAATTCGGAGCGCTTGAAAAACTCGCTTCGCTGGGTGACCGGTGGTTTTTCCAGGAATGTAAGGTACGACCTTGCTAACCAGAGACGCTAGGTCCGCGCTGGAAGAGAACGGCTCTGCCTTTCTGCGCTCAACAATCGCATTGGCAACCTGCTTTGCGTAGCGCTCTTCACCGTATTCCTTGAAAATGCGGGCAAGGTCGTTTTCACCGTAAGAATTCAGGATCTCGGCTGCGGTAACGCCAACCGTTTGGTTCATGCGCATGTCTAGCGGTGCATCGAATGAGTAAGCGAATCCTCGGTCTGCTTCATCTAACTGCATCGAGGAAACGCCTAGGTCCAACAAGATGCCTTCGACCGATTCAATTCCTTCTGCCTCTAGTACTTCAAGGATTTCGCTGTAAATCGCGTGAGCCGGAATGAATCTTGCGCCAAATCGTGCCAAACGAGTGCTGGCTAATTCGAGCGCCTTTTCATCACGATCGATTCCAACTACCGTTAGGTTTTCAAAGCGCTCAAGGAAAGCTTCGGTGTGTCCACCCAATCCGAGGGTTCCATCGACCAATACCGGTGAAGTCCCAGTTAGTGCAGGACCAAGCATTTCAATGGCGTATTCCAACGCGACCGGAGTGTGAAGTTCATTGATTGGTTTCGACATGGTTATCCCTAGAAAATTCCAGGAATCACCTCCTCGTCGAGATCTGCAAACTCGGCATCCTGTTCGGCCATGAAGTTGTTCCAGGTGGCTAGGTCCCAAATTTCAATGCGGTTGTTCACACCCGCGAGAATCAGGTCGCGGCCTAGTCCGGCATATTCGCGCAGGTGCCCAGGAATCGTGATTCGACCCTGCTTATCAGGAGCTTCGCTCTCGGCCGATGCCATGAAGTTACGAACGAAAAAGCGCGCGGCTTTGGTGGTTTGACGAGCTGCCTCTAGGCGCTCGGAAATC